>WRKD01000225.1 GCA_009778255.1 Bacillota bacterium | reverse complement strand
GGTAAAGACCCTTTAGCGAGATCGGTGTTAAAAACTTTAGTGGAGTTGGGCGCGCCGCCTGCCATACTGTATTGGCATAAACCACATCTGGGCAGCGATAAATTATGTGAATTATTGCCCTTGCTGCGTTACCGTATTGAGAAAGCAGGTGGGCGTATTGTATTCGGCGCCTGTGTTACAGATATTGTTTTAAAACATAAAAAAAAGCGCAGAACTATTGAGGGGTTGATAGTAAGCGGCGCAATGGCAGGGGAAATGCCGGCGCAAGCGGTAATATTGGCCACCGGCAATGGGGCGCGCGGCGTTTTTAATATATTGAGCAAACGCGAGGTGGCTTTAAGCGCCAAAGCTTTTGCGGCAGGATTACGTATAGAGCATAGCCAGCATTTTATTAATACAGCTCAATATGGCCTTTATGCTGAACATACCGCTCTTTTGCCGGCCGATTATGTTTTAAAATACCGAGCGGCGGATAACCGCAGTTTTTACAGTTTTTGTATGTGCCCGGGCGGGCGTATAGTAAATGCATCCAGTGAAAAAGGAGCTTTGGTTGTAAATGGTATTAGCTTGGCCGCACGGGCTAGTGGCCGCGCCAATAGTGCGCTGGTTGGAGAGGTAAAGCCGGGCAGAGATTTTATAGATGATCCGCTTTCGGCTTTAGCCTGGCAAGAGGATATAGAAAAAGCGGCTTATCTTGCCGGAGGCGGTAACTATGCCTTGCCGGTTTGTCTTGCCGAAGATTTTATATATAAAAGCGCACCGCAAGCGCCGCCGCCGCAGTTTGCACCATTAAGCGTTGCCTTTTGCCCGGCCGATTTACACAGTTTACTTCCGGAGGCTCTTGCGGAAGGATTAACTTTAGCTTTAAAACAATGGCAAAGGCAAATCCGCGGTTTTGCCGAACAGGCTGTATTGGCTGCACCGGAAAGCCGCACCTCTTCCCCCATACGTATTTTACGCGGAGCGGATGGGCAAAGTATAAATGTATCTGGTCTTTACCCGGCTGGCGAAGGTGCCGGCTATGCCGGCGGTATTTTAAGTTCAGCCTGTGACGGTTTGCGCGCCGCTGCCGCGATTTGCGAGCAATATGCTCCGCCAAAATAATAAGGGCCCATAAATTATACTGTTTATTAAACTATCGGGAGTGGTATTATGATTAAGTATTTCGGTACAGATGGTATTCGGGGTAAAGCCAATGATTTTTTAAATGCCGAACTGGCTTTGAAGCTGGGCCGGGCAGCTGCTTCATTAGTTGAAGAGAGGGAAAATAAATGTGTATTGATAGGCAAAGATACGCGTATTTCCGGCGATATGCTAGAAAGCTCCTTAGCCGCCGGGCTGCTTGCGGCAGGGGTGGATGTGTTTTTGCTGGGAGTGATACCGACACCGGGCGTAGCAGCGCTGTGCCGCATTTATGATGCGCCGGGCGCTGTGATATCCGCTTCCCATAACCCTTATGAGGATAATGGAATAAAGTTCTTTAGCGCCAAAGGATATAAATTATCCGATAATGAGCAGGATAGAATAGAAATCCTCATGAATGATAAATTGCTTAGGCAAAATGGGCTTTGTACCGGGCGGTTATATAATATTACCGATGCTATGCAGCAGTACAGTAGTTTTCTGCTGGATAAACAAAAACCGGATTTAAGCGGCCTGAAATTGGTGATCGATTGCGCAAACGGAGCAGCTTCGTCTTTAGCGCCGGCCTTGCTTACGGGTTTGGGGGCGCAGGTAATAGCTTTGGAATATGAACCGAACGGTAAAAATATCAACGCCGGCTGCGGTAGTACACAGCCACAGTTATTACAGAAAACGGTGGTGGCAGAACAAGCGCAGGTGGGTTTGGCTTTCGACGGCGATGCCGACCGGCTGTTAGCCGTGGATGAAAAGGGCAATATAGTAGATGGCGATATGCTCTTGACCATTATGGCCCGTTACTTACAGCAAAAGGGAGAATTAGATTTTAATACCGTTGTTGTGACACAAATGTGTAATATGGCTTTGCGCCTTAAGCTACAAGAACAGAATATTGCGGTGGCGGTGAGCTCGGTGGGGGATCGTTATGTATTGGAGAAGATGCAGCAGACTGGCGCTATACTGGGCGGAGAACAAAGCGGGCATATCATTAACTCCCAATTTAACAGCACTGGCGATGCGTTGGCAGCAGCGCTTTTTATTCTGAGCATTATAAAAGACAGTAATTACAGCTTATCTGCCCATACTGCCGATCTGCAATGTTTTCATCAGGTACATATCAATGTGCCGGTAAAAAATAAGGAAGGCTTGGCTTTAGATAGCGAGATTGGCGCGGTTATTGCCCATGCTGAAGAGGTATTAGCCGGACAAGGCCGGGTGCTGGTACGTGCTTCGGGCACAGAACAGCTTTTACGTGTGATGACCGAAGGGCCCAAACAAGAAGTACTAGAGCTGCTTAGTGAAAAAATCTCTGCAGTTATACGCGAAAGATTAGGTTAAATTATATTAGAGGAATAATCATTTATATGTAGAAAATAATAGCATTAACTATCATGTGGCAGGGGGTATTATTTATGTGCGGTATTATAGGTTATGTAGGAAATAAGCCGGCTATGCCAATATTGATAAATGCCTTACTTTCTATGGAGTACAGAGGCTACGATTCCGCCGGAGTAGCTTTAATAGAGCAAGAAAACTTGCGTTTAGTGCGCGCACCCGGTAAAATGGCAAATTTATTGAAGAAAATAGGCGATGATCATGGTTTAGCAACAGTTGGTATTGGGCATACTCGTTGGGCTACCCATGGCGCACCTACGGAAATAAACGCTCATCCGCATCTGGATTGCCAGGGTAAAATAGCACTCTTACATAATGGCATTATTGAAAATTACTTAGAAATTAAAACTAAATTGCAAGCACAAGGGCATATTTTCCGTTCGGATACCGATACGGAAGTTTTGCCGCATCTTTTGGAGCATTATTATCAAGGCGATTTGGGAGCGGCTATGCGAAAAGTTGTAACCGAATTACGCGGCGCTTATGCTATTGTAGCTATTTGCGTGCAAGAACCTGGTAAATTGGTAGCGGCGCGGCAAGATAGCCCACTCATTGTGGGGTTGGGCGATAAAGAATTCTTTTTTGCCAGCGATATGGCGGCTTTGGTGGAGCATACTCGCGAGATGATGGTATTACAAAACGGCGATGTAGCAGAGCTTTGTGAAGAGGGTGTAACAGTATATCATAATAATCAAAAAGTAGGACGAAGAATACTTCATGTAGAGTGGGATAAAGAGGCGGCGCAGAAGGGCGGTTATCCCCATTATATGATAAAAGAAATACATGAGCAGGGTGTTGCTTTGCGCCAAACTTTGCGTGGCCGCCTAGAGCGAAACGCCGCTGCCATAGATTTAGGCGAATTGGATTTTTCCGAAGAATATATTCGCGGCGTTAATAAAATTGCCATAGTAGCTTGTGGAACTGCTTATCATGCCGGTTTAGTAGGGAAATATGCATTAGAAAAAATGCTGCGTTTGCCGGTAGAGGTAGATATTGCCTCCGAATTTCGCTATCGTGACCCGCTGGTGAATAGCCAAACCCTGGTGATCGTGGTTTCGCAATCTGGTGAAACAGCCGATACCTTGGCAGCGCTGCGTGAAAGCAAAAAACGTGGTGCCAAAGTACTGGCTATTTGCAATGTGGTAGCCTCCAGCATTGCCTTGGAGGCCGATTATGTGCTTTTCACCTATGCCGGAAAAGAAACCGCCGTAGCCTCGACCAAGGCATATAGCACCCAGCTGATGATTTTTTATATGTTTGCAATTTATTTGGCTGCACGTTTGGGAAAATTAAACGCCAGCGAACAGCAGAAACTTACTGAAGAATTATGTGCATTACCGGAAAAGGTGCAACAATTACTTAGCGATACGGAAAAACGTATTAAAGCTCTTACAGAAAAGCTCTTTTTAGAAGGAAGACAAGATTGCTTTTTTATTGGGCGTGGTTTGGATAATTATGTGGCTATGGAGGGCGCCCTTAAGCTTAAAGAGATTTCTTATATACACGCGGAAGCTTATGCTGCCGGCGAACTGAAGCATGGTACCATAGCTTTAATAGAGCCTGGAACGCCGGTGATAGCTCTTTGCACACAACAATCCCTGCAAGAGAAAATGATCAGCAATATTAAAGAATTGCAGGCGCGCGGCGCTTATGTAGCAGGTTTATGCTTTTTGGGTAATGAACAGATAGAACAGGTATGCGAAGAAACCTTGCAAGTGCCTGAAACAATTGATTTGCTGGCGCCTATATTATCTGTGGTGCCTTTGCAAATGCTGGCATATTATGCGGCGCTGGCGCGTGAATGTGATGTTGATCAGCCACGTAATTTAGCCAAAAGCGTAACGGTAGAATAGGCGTAATTAGCAGCTATATTTACCCAGCCTGAAAACTAAATGTAATAGGGGAGCTGCAAAGGCGGCTGAGAGGAGTTTGGCTCGACCCTTAACCTGATCCGGATAATGCCGGCGTAGGGAACGATACTGTGTGTAACCGTTGCCTAATGGCAACGGTTAATGTAATTGAGGCGGTGTTTCAATGCAAAACAAAGGTGAAAAGATATTGGCGCCATTGGCTGGTTTGCTGCTGATAGTGGCGGCTTGGCAAATCGCCGCTTTTATGGTGGGGGCAGAATATATTTTACCTGGGCCTATCTCTGTTATACGATCTTTTGGCCATAATCTGCCACAGTTATTAAGGCATAGTGTTTTCACTTTGCAGGAAGCTTTATATGGATTAGCGATAGCGGTGGTATTTGCCGCTTTATTGACCGCTTTATTATCTCTTTCGTCTCGGCTAAAAAATATGCTTTACCCCTTGATTTTAGCTTCTCAAATGATACCCATAATAGTTATGGCCCCTTTATTCATTATTTGGTTCGGTTTTGGCCTGTTGCCAAAAGTATTGGTAGTAGTTTTGGTCTGTTTTTTCCCTATAGTGATCAGCATGCTTGCGGGCCTCGCAGCGGCGGATACCGAGATCATGGCTTTTTATCGCAGCATGGGCATGAACAGGTGGCAGCTGTTTAGCTTGGTGCGCTGGCCCATGGCTTTGCCATATTTTTTTGGGGGCTTGCGTGTGGCGGCAACCTATAGCGTGATGGGCGCGGTTATCGGCGAATGGCTGGGTGCTTTAGGTGGTTTAGGCCTTTTGCTTACCCGCAGTAAAAATACATATAATCTTTCTTTAACTTTTGCCGTTATCATAATGATAATTCTGTGGAGCACACTGCTTTTTGCAGCGGTTAAATTATTGGAATATAAAGCTTTGTCCTGGAGAAGAAAGGTGGGAAAAGAAAACTGGGAAAACTGATTATATTTGAATCAGGAGGGTTAAGATGTTAAAAAAAGTAATAGCAATATTAATTGTGCTTATAGGCGTGGCAGGGGCGGTGTTTTGGGCAAACCGATCGGCACCGCCGCCTAATATAGCACAAAGCCTAACCATAGCGCTGGATTGGACGCCCAATATTAATCATAGCGGGCTTTATGTGGCCCAAGCTTTGGGATATTTTACGGAGCAGGGCTTAACGGTAAATATTGTGGAGCCGGGGGAAACTCTTTCTTTGCAATTAGTGGCCGCAGGGCAGGCGGAGTTTGGCTTTAGCTATCAAGAAGAAGCTACTTTTGCCCGCGCCCGGGGAGTACCAGTGGTGTCGCTTGCAGCGGTTATTCAGCATAATACTTCCTGTTTTGCTTCGCCTGCCGCCAAAGGGATCAAAACAGTTGCCGATTTTGCCGGAAAAATATACGGTGGATGGGGAGGTGCAGTGGAAGAAGGCCTAATTGAGTATCTGATGGAGCGGGAGGGTTTGCCGGGCAGTGTGCAAAGTGTTGTTATAGGCGAAGCGGATTTTTTTGCCGCCTGTGATTCTTATGTAGATTTTTCCTGGATATACTATGGAGTTACCGGCATAGAGGCAAATCTGCGCGAGTATCCGCTGAATATTATTATGCTCAAGGATCTTGATGCGGTTTTCGACATATATACCCCGATCATCACAGCGGAAGAAAAATGGCTGCAGGGGAATGAGGATACGACAAAACGTTTTCTGAAAGCGCTGGCTAAAGGCTATCGCTATGCCGACGCCAACCCGGAAGAAACAGCCGAGATATTGCTTAAGGCGGTAGATGGATTAGATGCGCCGCTTTTACGGGCTGGTCAGGCTTGGATAGCCGGAAAATATCAGGGAGATGCAGCCTATTGGGGCTGGCAAGACGAATCTGTGTGGCAGGGGTTTGCCGATTGGCTGGCTAATTGCGGCATGCTGCAGCCTGACTTTAATGCTAGCGAAGCCTTCAGCAATGATTTTTTGCCGCAAAAGTAAAAGGAATAATGGTGATGCATGATGATTATACGTGTAGAGCGGATAAAAAAGAATTTTTCATTGAATGGGCAACGTATTTTAGTACTGGATGATGTGTCAATAAACATTGAGGAAGGTGAATTTGTAGCTTTGCTCGGCCCTTCCGGTTGCGGTAAAAGCACCTTATTATCTTTGCTGGCCGGATATTTTTTGCCAGATGAGGGTGAGATAACAATAAACGGGAGTCTAAGTTATATGCCTCAGCGCGATATGCTGCTGCCATGGCTGAACGTGATAGAAAACGCATGTTTACCGGCTGCCATACGGCATTCTATGGCAGAAACATCTGCCCGCGCCGAGGTAAAACGCTTATTACCCTTGTTTGGCTTAAATAATTTTGGCGATAGCTTACCGGATCAGCTTTCTGGAGGCATGAGACAAAGAGCCGCTTTATTGCGTACTTATATGGCGGGAGGGGATTTTTGGCTTTTAGATGAACCATTTGGTAGTTTAGATGCTTTGACAAGGGAAGATTTGCAGGAATGGTTTATGGATTTGCAGCAAGAGATCAAGTGTGGTGTGCTGTTTGTAACCCATGATATTAACGAAGCATTAAAACTGTCTTCGCATATTTACGCCCTTTCGCCGCGGCCCGGACGTATTAGCGGAGAGTGGGTTGCGAAGGCAGGGTTTTCTTTAGCAAAACGCGAACTATTAAAAAAAGAAATACTGATGGCATTGCAATAGTGTTTTACCCGCATTGGTAAGATAGGTGAAAAAAAGAGCATATGGGCATGAAAAGGCAGATAGGACCCAGGGATTGGCTGAGCATTGTTATTATACTATTTTTAGCTGGTCTTTTCATTTATATTGGTAGGGAATATAGCCGGGCCTTTGGTTCAATACAGGGCGGCGGCCTGCTTTTCGCGGCGCAAAATTTGCGGCTTTTTATCCTTTCTTATGGCCGCTTGAGCTTGATCATCATGATAGGTTTACATGCTTTACATGTGATAGTTTCTGTAATCCCCTCGGTATTGGTACAGTTTGCGGGAGGGTTTATTTATGGTATGGGTATTGGCATGTTATGTGGCTTTATTGGCATAACAATAGGAACGGCTTGCTCCTTTTATTTATCTCGCCTTTTGGGGCGGCGCATGGTGACTTTATTTGTTAGCGAGAAAAAATTGCATAAACTGGATTCACTGGCAATCAGCCCACGAACCGCTAGGGTATTATTATTGCTGTTTATTTTGCCCGTTCCCAAGGATTTTATCGCTTATTTTGCCGGCTTAACCAAAATAAGCGCCAGTCGCTTTTTTTTCATTTCCACAGTGGGGCGGCTGCCCGGCATGCTGATAGCAACTTATTTGGGATCGCATATACTGGAACGCAATTATCTGCTGCTGGGGCTGATAACAGTAGTATGCGTTGGCCTTTCTATACTATCTTTTATATATCGTGAAAGAATACTGCAAAAAATGAACCATAATGTATAAGGTTATTATTAATTGATGATACAGGGTGGTATAAAGTTATTATGAGTGAAAAATTACCACATTTTATTTGGATAATACTGCTTGCCATGGCGCCGGTTGCGGAGTTACGGGTGGGAATTCCTATAGCTATTAGTTATGAGTTTACGCCGCTTGCCGCATTTGGCTTAGGTGTTTTAGGAAATATTCTGCCCATTCCTTTTGTATTCTTTTTTATTCGTCCTTTATTCAGATATTTACGCCGCTTACCCTTCTTACATAGTATTGTAGAAAAACTGGAAACCAAGGCGCGCTATAAATCGACGCGTATAGCGCGTTACCGCTTTTGGGGGCTGGTACTTTTTGTAGCTATCCCCTTGCCCGGCACAGGCGCCTGGACAGGCGCTTTAATCGCTTCGCTGCTGGATATGCGCTTTAAACTTGCTATGCCGGCTATATTTATTGGTGTGCTTATAGCAGGTATTTTGGTAACAGCTTTATCTACAGGGGCTTTTGCCGGCTGGGAATGGGTTAAGGAAGTATTTATACTAAAATAATGTTGATAACTTTTAATGCATTGACAAAAGCATTGTAAAAAAGTATAATTTGAATGCAAGAAAATAAAAGAATGTCTTATTTAATATGACAAAAAAAAAAGAAAAAGATCTTGATACCTTAAGGGCGGGCATAGCCCGTGTTGCCTAGTTTTATTTGAGGGTGCATTTATGGATACAGCAATAGAAGTTAAAGGTTTGAGCAAGCATTATTCAGGGTTTTCTTTACAAGATATTAGCTTTTGCCTGCCTAGGGGCGGTATTATGGGTTTTATCGGTGCAAACGGAGCGGGTAAAACCACCACCATAAAGGCTTTATTAAACCTAATAAATATTGATAGTGGCGAAATTAATCTCTTGGGCCACATGCGCGGTGAAAAAGAAGTGAAACAGAAGCTGGGTGTTGTTTTGGATGAAAACAACGCTTATGATAATCTTTCGTTTAATCAAGCAGCGCGGGTCGAGAGCACAATGCGCGCCGATTGGGATGATACCTTATGGCAGTATTATGTAAAACGTTTTCAATTACCGGCGCGTCAAAAAGTACAGGAATACTCCCGGGGCATGAAAATGAAACTCTTCATTGCCCTAGCCTTAGCACATAAGCCACAGCTTTTGCTGTTAGACGAACCGACTAGCGGGTTGGATCCTTTAATGCGGGAGGAAATGCTTTCTGTATTTACTGAATTTATTCAAGACAAACAACATGCCATACTATTATCTTCTCATATTACCAGTGATTTAGATAAAATAGCTACCCATGTAACCTTTATACATGAAGGCAGGTTGATTTTTTCTCGGGCAAAATCGGATATTATGGAGGACTGGCGCCTGACCTGTTGCGCCAAAGCCGAGTTTGATAAAATACCCCAGGAATTTATTTTTGCTTATCGAAACAGTAGTTTTGGCTATGAAGTACTTGTTAAAGATAGTCTGCGCTTAGCCCAGATATTACCTCAGCTGGCTTTCAATAATGTTAGCATAGAAGAGATCATGCTCTTTTTTGTGCATGGACAAAGGGGGTATGAATAATGAAGTCGCTTGTAATAAAAGACATATTTATGTTGCAAAAAGCCTTCAAAATGATCTTGGTGCTGGTGGCATTTTATATAGTTATATTCCTGCTTACCGGCGCCAGCGCAGCTTTGCCAATGGTAATGGCAATATTGGCGGTTACTTTTCCTATAAGCACTTTTAGCTACGATGAAGCCAATAAATGGGATCGTTATGCTTTAAGCGGGCCGCTAGTGCGGGAAGATATTGTTCGCGCTAAATATCTGCTTTGTCTGCTGCTAATGGCTGTGGCGCTGATTATTGGCTTTATTGGCTTGACTATAATGAACTTTTTTTCAGCTACAGTCGATTTATCACTAACAGAAATCCTGCTTATAGTAAGTATTTCTATACTATTGGGTTTGTGTGGACAGGCAATAATTTTACCTATAATCTATAAACTGGGCGCGGAAAAAGGCCGGATGTTTTTGATTGCAGTTATGATGATACCTATTTTAACAATTATCCTTTTTAATAGATTTGCCGACCCGGAATTAAAGCAGTTTTTTTCTAACAATCTACACTTTTTTCCATTTATCTTAATTATTTTAGTTATAGCTGGCTATGCTTTATCTTATAAAATATCTTTGCGGATTTATATGGGTAAAGAGTTTTAAAAATTAAGGCGGCTATAAGCCGCCTTAAAGTTCTTTGCGTAATTTAGGATCAAGAAAATCGCGCATACCGTCGCCGATAAAATTGGCGCCCATAGACATAGTCAATATGCCTAAGCCGGGAAAGGTAGCTATCCACCAGTAAGTAAAATAATTGGCGCCGTCTGAGACCATGGCGCCCCATTCCGGAGTGGGCGGCGGTGAACCTAAACCAAGATAGCTTAAGCCGGCAAACAACAGTACGGCATTACCAAAATCCACCGTAGCCAAAACAATAATTGAACCTACACTATTGGGTATTATCTCTTTAAAAAAAATGCGCAGGTTAGATGCCCCCAGAGATTTTGAAGCCTCGATATATTCATTGGTTTTTACCTGTATAACCATACTGCGCATTACACGAGCGTAATTGGGCCACCACACTATGACCATGGCTATTAAAGCATTGAATAAGCTAGGGCCCAAAGCTGCGCAAATTATCATAGCCAAAATGATGGTTGGAAAAGATTGCACCAATTCGCTGCCACGCATCATTATTTCATCTACCCGGCCACCGGCATAACCGGCAACACCGCCATATATCATGCCTACCAGCGCTGCGAAAATAATGGTTATTATACCCGCGCCAATGGAAATACGGCTGCCCACCAGAACACGGCTGAAAATATCGCGCCCTAAGCTATCGGCGCCGCACCAATGTTCAGCCGAGGGTTTGCTAAAACGTATCATCAGGTTTTGTTCCAAGGGGTCGTAGGGTACGATGAAGGGCGCTAATATGGAGATGATCAGCCATAAAAGGCAAATAACCACCCCAATGGAAAAGAGGGTGTTGTTTTTCATGAGGCGCCATGTCATTTATCTATACCTCACTCTGGGATCTAAAACGCCATACAACACATCGATGATCAGGTTGATCAGCACATAATTCAAAGCTATTAGAAGTGATACTCCCACAATAGAAGGAAAATCCATATATTGTGTAGATTTGAAAGCGTATTGACCTATACCCGGCCAGGCAAAAATGGTTTCTACTAAAACCATGCCGCCTAAAAGATTACCAAAACCAACACCAATAACAGTGATCACAGGAATTAAAGCATTGCCGAGCGCATGTTTGGTTATAACCGATCTTTCTCTTAAGCCTTTAGCGCGAGCGGTTCGCGTAAAATCCATAGAAAGCACTTCCAGCAGGCTGGAGCGAGTAGTGCGCGTGATCAGCCCCATGGTAAAAAGCCCTAAGCAGACACCGGGCAGTATTAAGTGTTTCAATGCATCGGCAAAGAGGGGCCAATTGCCCATAAGCAGAGAATCTATAAGGAAAAATCCTGTAACATGAACAGGCGCGCTAAGATAAGGAGAAATACGGCCCGGCCCCGGCGCTATTCCTAAACCCAAATAGAAAATAAACAACATGATCAACGCCAGCCAAAAAGCCGGCACGGAAACACCGAAAACAGAAATACCGCGAAGTATCTGGTCTATTGCGGTATTTCTTTTTATGGCGGATATTACCCCAAAAAGCATGCCGAAAATTACAGCGAAGGCAATGCCGATGAACGCCAGCTCTACGGTAGCTGGGTAATACTGCTTCAAATCGTCGAAGACCGGGCGTGAGGTGCGTATGGAAAGGCCCATATCGCCTTGTAGCAAATTACCTAAGTAGGTAAGATATTGCTTATAAAGGGGCTGATCCAAACCCCATTTTGCCCTAAAAGCCGCTACCATTTCTTCATTGTCTAGGTTGCGTTGACTTAAATTTGCCACCACCGGGTCGCTGGGCAGGGCGTTGGCTATTAAAAATACCATCAACGAAATACCTATCATCAAAAAGAAGATGAAAATTAGCCTTCTTATAATATAACGCAGTATATCCACGGCATTGCCTCCTCAAATACCATCACTCGGATATATTCTTAAAATCGAAGGTGTATTGGCTGATATAATCCGCTCCTTTTAAAGAAGCCCTGACGGCATAGGGGCTGGTATGCTGTAATAGGCAAGTAAAGGCGCTTTCTTCCGCCATCATATTTTGTATGGTAGAAAATATTTTGGCTCGTTCTGTTACATCGGTTTCTATGGCTGCCTTATCTGCCAAAGCTGCCAGTTCGGGATACATATCGGCAGTCCAATTAGCTCTTAAACCAACTTTTTGTCCGGGCAGGAAGGCCAATTGACTATTATTATCTGGGTAATCTGGGTTCCAATACCATAATCCTAAAGATTGCTGGCCTGTGCGGTAAGTTTCCAATGAGACCAGTACATCTTCGGGGATGATATTGGTGTTTATACCTATAACTTTTAAGTCATTTTGAATTTTTTGCGCCATCATCAGCAGTTCTACACCAGATACGGTGGTGGTCGGCACATAAAAATCTGTGGTGAAGCCATTGGCATATCCGGCTTCGGCCATTAATGCTTTAGCAGCTTCTATATCTTGATAATTGCTGATATCACGCGCGGGCAAAGAGCCATATAAACCTACCGGAAAAGGCGCCAGCGGCGTAGTCATGCCGGGGCCGGCAATGGTTTGTATGCCAACATAATCCAGAGCCAGGCGTATAGCTTTCTGCACCTTGGGGTTGGCAACCGGCCCGCCTACTGCCGGGTCGCGATTCATTAAAAGGAAACTCATGGTAAGAGATTGGGCATCTTTAACCGATATTTCCGGTATATTGGCAAGAGTCTTGGCCTGCTCGGCATCTACATTAATAGCTATATCGATATCTCCTTTTTGTAGCATCATTACCTGGGTACTGGAATCTGGTATAGTTTTAATGGTGATTTTATCATAATAAGGTTCTTTGCCCCAATAGTTGGAGTTTTTAGTTAATACTACCTCCACCTTTGGCGTATAACTTGCCAAACAGTAGGGTCCGCTGCCGGCGGAATTGCTGTCGAACCAGGTTTTAGCGGTATCGGTGGAAGCGGCGTTTGCGGCATTGGTGGCGCCATGTTCTATTGCTACCTTAGAGTCGATAATGCAGAAAATATTATAGGTTAGCTTAGTAGGAAAAGAAGGGTCGGGGTTGCCCAGCCGAAAAATAACAGTGTATTCATCAGGCGTATCGATAGAGACGATGTCTTCGGCCATAAAGGCGCCATTGCCCTTCAAGTTAATGGAGCGTTCTATACTCCATTTCACATCTGCCGCATTAAGCTTATTGCCGCTGGAAAATATTATATCTTTGCGCATATGAAAAGTATAGGATAAACCATCGGCAGATACTTCATAAGCTTCGGCGGCAGCCAGTTCCAGGTTTTCCAGTTTTTCATTGAATTCGAATAGATTATTGTAACAGGAATGTAATACCATGTGGGCATAAACTTCATAAGCCAAACCGGGGTCGAAACTTTCATAATCCGGATCCACTGCTACGATAAGATGCTTTTCTCCTGCGCCAGAATTTGAAGAGGCGGGAGTACCCGAGGCGTTTTCTGTGCTGTTACTGTTACCCGGTGGATTATTGTTTTGCCCGCAGGCTGTAAAAACAAAAACCACCAGTATAAATACAGTAAGAATCGATATGCCTTTTTTCATTAAGAGCCCTCCTTATATTTATTGTGGCTTCGCCTTATGCATATATATGACATGCCACATAATGTTCTGCGCTTATGTGCTTTAAATTAGGTTCCTCCATAGAACACTTTGTTGTTGCTTGCGCGCAACGTGTATGAAAACGGCAACCTAAAGGTGGGTCAACCGGCGAAGGTACATCTCCTTTTAGTAAAATACGTTCTTTTGCATGGTCAAGCTCGGTATGTGGTATAGCCGAAATGAGGGCCTGCGCATATGGATGCAGCGTTTGCTCGTAAATTTCTTGATGGTTTCCCAGTTCTACAATTTTACCCAAATACATAACGGCAATACGGTCGCTGATATGATGGATAACGCTTAAATCATGTGAAATAAACATATATGTAAGAGAAAAATCTTGCTGCAGATCTTCCAGTAGGTTGATAACTTGCGCCTGTATTGATACATCCAGCGCGGATACGGCTTCGTCGCAGATGATCAGCTGTGGGTTCAGCGCTAAAGCGCGCGCTATGCCTACACGCTGTTTTTGTCCGCCCGATAATTCATGGGGGAAGCAAGATAAATGATATGCAGATAAACCCACCCTTTCCAGTAAATATTTGATCTTTTCTTGCCTCTCCTGACGGCTGCCAACTCTATGTATGCGGAAGGGCTCTAAAAGAATATTGCCAATATTGATACGCGGGTTTAAAGAGGCGCTGGGGTCTTGAAAGATGAATTGCATTTTTTTACGGAAGTTTTTTAATTCTTGCGGTTTTAGTTCCTGTAATTCTTGCCCGTCAAAAATCACCTTGCCGTCGCTTGGTTGATGAAGGTAAATCATGGCGCGGCCCAAGGTACTTTTGCCGCAGCCGCTTTCACCCACTAAGCCAAAGGTCTCGCCACGCAGTATATTAAAACTAACATCATCTACCGCTTTAATATACTGCTTGTGGAATGCAGAACTGCTTTGTGAACGAAAGTATTTTTTAAGGTTTCTTACCTCAACTAAAGTAGCTGTTTGCTCTTTTCCTGCCTTGTTGGCAAAGGCGTTTACTTGTTGCACAAAATCCTCCTTAGTCATTCATTAGCTTTGCGGCACAAAAACAGCGCACCGCACGGCCGTTTTCCAGCGGGGTTAGTTCGGGAGAAAACATGTGGCATTGTTTTTCCTTATATGTACAGCGTGGGGCAAAACTGCAGCCCGGTGGCATATTGAAGAAATTTGGCGCAGTACCTTCTATGGAAAATAAACGTTTTTTAGCTTTGCTGATAGTGGGTATGGAAAGCAGCAAACCCTCTGAATAAGGATGATAAGGTTTGGCGAACAGTTCGTTTAGGGGGCTAATTTCCATGACTTGCCCGGCATACATTACTATAACGCGTTTACACATCTCGGCAATTACCCCCAAATCATGGGTTATCATGATTATGGCGGAATTTATCTCTTCGCGCAGGTTTTTCATTAGTTGCAGTATTTGTGCCTGTATAGTAACATCCAACGCCGTGGTAGGTTCATCGGCAATCAATAGCTTAGGCTGGCAGGCTAAAGCCATAGCTATCATCACCCTTTGACGCATACCGCCGGAGAGCTGATGCGGATACTCTTTCATTCTTTGTGCGGGAAGGGGAATACCAACCATATGCATTAATTCTAAAGCTCGCTCTTGCGCTGCTTTTTTAGAATAGTTTTTATGTAATAACAGCGGCTCCATTACCTGTTTGCCACAGGTATGTATGGGGTTTAAAGAAGTCATAGGCTCTTGAAATATCATGGCTATCTCATTACCGCGCACAGAGCGTATTTCTTCATCTGTTAGCTGCAAAAGATCGCGCTCACCAAATATAATACGCCCGGCGCTGATTTTGCCAGGCGGATCTGCTATCAGACGCATAATAGAAAGGGAAGTCACACTTTTACCGCTGCCGCTTTCTCCTACTATACCGAGGGTTTCCCCGGCGTTAAGAGTTATACTTACATCGCGCACGGCTTCATGAACGCCTTCTAAGGTATTGAAGCGCACATGAAGATTCTCTATACTGAGCAATTGTGTAGCTTGACTAAGCTTAAGAGCATCCATAATAACTCCCGGCCATGATGCTTTTCATGAACAGTATCGCTAATAAAAGAGTAACTATACTAGTGTTAAGCATGCCTTAAAGCCTCGATAGGATCGAGCTTTGCTGCTTTGCCAGCCGGATACACGCCGAAAATGATACCGAGGGCGCTAGATATGAATACAATAAGCAAAACGCTGGGCACAGAAACTACCGGTGTTATGCCAATAATGCTGCCTAAAGCAAAACCTCCGTAATAACCTAAAATTATACCGATGATCCCGCCTATGGCAGTTAAAATAATGGCTTCTACCAAGAATTGAAAACGTATATTGCCATTAGTTGCGCCCAGAGATTTACGTATGCCGATTTCATATGTACGCTCTGTAACCGTGACTAACATAATATTCATAACGCCTATGCCGCCCACAAATAATGATATGGCAGCCACCAAACTCACAAAGGCAGTTATAGAGCCTAAAACATTATTGATTGAATCTATTTGTTGTAATAGATTTTCTACATTGTACTTGTTTTCAGTAGCATGGCTTAAAGAAAGCAGTTTGGAAATCTCCATTGCTGTTCTCTCGATGGAGCTTTTATCTGCAACATTAACAAAAATGTTTTCAAGATATTCGCTGCCACTAATTTTTTGCCAAGTTGTTATGGGTATATAGGCAATTGCGGGCATTTGAAACATGGCAGAATTAAGATTAAGGGCATTGTAAACTCCGATTATGGTTAAATCGAGGTTGCCAAAGGAAAAGGCGGCGCTTAAAGTGTTGCCAATAACGTCGGTTCTACCGAACAATTTTTTTGCCAAATTTGCATCTATTACAATAACCGAAGCCGTATTATCAAGATCGGCCGGCAACAGAAAACGCCCCTCTTTTATATCTAAGCCCTGCACATTCGAAAAAGCCTCATTAGTTCCTATATAATAAATATTTGCGGTTTCCGAAGGGTTTTTTAAACGTACCTTGCCGTTAATAAGAGCATAAGGCGCGATATCGGCAACATTTGGATGAGTGCGTATTAATTCGGCGTCTGCCAAGGTTAAAATATCGTGGGCAGTAAGCTCTTCGTCGTATTTCATGCTTACTTGCAAACCAAGCGCCCCCATGCGGGAAAACTCATTATTGATAGAGGCTTGAAAACCTTGCCCAATGGAAGTTATCATAATAACTGCGGCTATGCCTATAATAATGCCGAGCATGGTGAGCAAAGAACGCATTTTATTAATAAAGAGGCTTGTAAGCGCAGAAATAAAACTTTCAATAAAATTCATGGCAGAGCTCTCCTAGCTATTAAGTGCCTTTATTTTTTCATCATTAATGAGAAGACCATCCTTAAAGGTGACTATTCTATCTGTTTTAAGAGCTATTTCCCTTTCATGAGTCACTAAAATAACTGTAACGCCCTCTTTATTAAGAGATTGAAATATTTCCATAATAATATCACCGGAAGCGCTGTCTAAATTACCGGTAGGTTCATCCGCTAACAGTATGGGGGGCTTGTTGACTAAAGCGCGGGCAATAGCTACTCTTTGTTTTTGCCCGCCGGAGAGTTCATTGGGTTTATGATGTGCTCTTTCTGCAATTCCTACCCTTTCTAAAGCTTCTAAAGCTGCCATTTTTCGCCGCCTTTTGCTTACCCCTGCATATATCATAGGTAATTCTACATTTTTTTCGGCGCTGATGGTGGGCAATAAATTAAAGGTTTGAAAGACAAACCCCATTTTTTTATTGCGTATGGCAGCCAGTTGTTTGCCCTCGATTTTCGATACATCTTTTCCCTCAAGATAATATTTGCCCGAGCTTAAAGTATCTAAGCAGCCTATGATATTCATCATGGTAGATTTTCCCGAACCCGAGGCGCCCATAATAGCGACAAAATCACCCATATTTGCTTGAAAGTTGATTCCCCGGAGCGCTCTTACTTCGTATCGCCCCAGCCTATAGGTTTTTACAAGATTTTGGGTTTCAATGATCATATCAATTCTCCGGTTTGCGGATAGCTACAGGTTTTACAAAAACGCCTTCTTTAACTTGAGCGGAAGGATTAATTATTGTACGCTCGCCTTCTGCGATATTGCCGGCTTCAACATATATACCGGCGTATTCTCCCAGTTCGACCAGGCGCTTTTCTACAGAATAATCTTCATGCATAATATAGACATAGCTATGAGAATCTGCATCACGCATAGTAGACATAAGCGGAATAACAACAGTGTTTTCAATAATTTTCGTGATAATTGTGGCGTCTATGGTGTAACCGGCTTTAAGAGGCGCGTCTTCACAACGGATTTCTACCGTAAGGGCTGTTTCTTGCGAATTGCCAATTTGTTTTTTAGTAGCTATAGATGAGATTTTACTAACTCTTCCTTTAAATATTGTTTGCCCTATGGCAGTGCAGCGTATTTCTACATCTTGCGAAAGAGCCAGGTTTTTCGCTTCGTTTTCCGGTACTACCGCTGTTATGGTTAAATTGTTCAATGATGTATCGGCAATATCGAAAAGCTGATGGCCGGGTACTACTAAATCTCCCTTTTTTATATAGGAAGCTAATACAGTTCCGCTGCAAGGGGCATATTCTAAAAGCGTATAGTTCTCTATTTCTTTTTCGATTTGACTGGTCTTTAATTCATTTTGCTCAATTGTTACCTGTAGGATGCTTATATGGCTTAAATTGTTGTCGAGTTGTTCTTGAGCATCGATTTTAGCTTCATTGGCGTTTTCGAATTCTTGTTTAGTGATTGCTCCGGCTTCATAAAGCAGTTTGGCTTTGTCATAGGCTATGCCGGCATTCTCTAGCTTGCGTTTATCTTGTCCGGCTAAGGCTGTTTGCGCTGCCTTGAGGTTTAGAGTTGCACTTTTTAAAGAAAGCTTGGCTTCGGCCAGCTGATCTTGTAAGTTTTCCAGAACTTTGCTGTCGTATTCTGCGACCAGCTGCCCTGCTGTTACTTGATCACCCTCTTTAACATAGACCATTTCGACGGTGGCGGATGTGCGGGAAAATAATGTTTCCGATTTGATCAGTTCTACCGTACCTTTAACATTGATTTTACAAATGATCGTTTCTATATGAGAATTTTCGATTTCTACCGGAATGGCATTTTTAGGTATACCTGTATCAACTTGCGTATGCGATACATTCCATATGGCAAAACCTATATATGAGCATAACAAAATGGCTATAATTGCCGCGATGATTATTTTATTTTTTTTAGACATTATTGATACCCCAGCGCTTTATAAGATAAATCCATCATATATACACTTGAACCTGCCATTATTGTAGTAAATGCAACAGATAATATAAAGATAATCGATACTACGATAATGGCTTTTCTATTCGTAAAACCATTTATTTCCTTAACGCCAATGCCCGCCAAAATTATTTCCAATACAGTAAATAAAGATATTGAAGCAAGTAAGTTATAAGGTATCATAGAAAAATTACCGCTTGGCATAAATACTGCCGCCAGAGAACTGACATCCAGTAAGGTTCCCATAGCAGCCATAATAGAAGTTGTAATGATAGAACCTAATACGGCAATAAGCAGTATATGCGCGTACATAGAGGCATATTGCTTAAATGTGGCCATGCCTTTGGCAATTTTTGTAATAATAAATAAGATCAGGGTTTTAATAACACACATTAAAGGATAAGATAAAAGCAGAACAAGGGTTGTGGAAGCAGTTGTAATAGCCGAGAGTTGAGGATTATTAGCCGCTGCCTGTGTTGATTCCATAAAACTGATAAAATCCTGCCCGTAACGTATAAGCATTATTTCCGACATCATATTGGTGGTGATTTCAGTTATTTTGCTAACAAAAGGAAGAGTTAAAAGGCTTAGGCCCATACATAGCAAAAGTGCAGCGGCAATTTTCGGATAGTATTTGATATTTTGCATTAGTTTGACAGGGGCAGTAAAAAGACTTACCAAACGTTGAATAAAACTCATTTTTTGTACTTCATCTTCTACAATAGTAAAAATTTCATTGTTTTCCATATCCATACTTGCCAACCTCCTATTTAATCTATCTCAGAAGACATAAAAACCATTAAATGTTTGGGACGTTTATAAGCTCTAGAAAAGCGTAAACAGCCTGGCAGTCAAAGCCCGCTATTACATGTAAATTCTTCACTGCAACTGCCTTTCCTGCAATTTTGCCAGGATTATCTGTTTTTGTTGAGTTTAAAAGCCGCCATCATTTTTGAGGTGAGGCTGATAAGGTTGGCGTCATCGGGTATTTCTTCACGCTTTACCCAGATCGCTTCAGCCAATTCCCTGTTATCTAGGGTTATATTAGTAGAACCATCAACTTCGGCGAAAAAACCAGCCAATAAAGAATTAGAAAAGCCCCAGGGCTGGCTGTCGTAATAATGAATGTTTTTTACATTAAGACCTACCTCTTCCATAACTTCCCGTAAAACCGTATCTTCCAAAGCTTCGCCGATTTCTACAAAACCGGCGATCAACGCCAATCTTTTGTATGGCCTATTTGCGTATCTGGTTAAGAGCAGTTTATCGCCATCGCTAACTCCTACGATAACTGCCAGGGAAATATCAGGATATTTCAGGTAACCACAATGCGGGCATAAAAGAGCCCGTTCATTTTTAGCATGTGTAAATTCTCTGCCGCAAGCGCCGCAAAAGTGGTTATGCGTATACCAAAAATGTAAGTGGTAGCCGGTAATAGCAGCAAAAGCTAAATACGCCGGTTCGAAAGTACGCAAACTACTTACCGGTATATATTGCATAGATTCCCTTTCGCCTTCCTTTTTGCCATATTCTTGTGATAACTGGCTTACGGGAACATCGTAATAAGCTGTATCGTCCACTGAAAACAAATAACGCGCTTCTTTGCTCCAGTGTTTGGCATATAACAAATCGCAAAATATGGGTAAGGTTAAGCGGTCATGCTTGCGTTTGGTTAGTATATGCTCGCCTTCGAACAATAGAAGATGATCTTTTTTTTGCACCGGGGGGCGCGGCAGAAAATCACAATGATATTCATGCGGTTTAATATTATGGAGCATAAAACCTCCTTGACCTATTTGCTCAGTTTAGTAAAACAAGAGCCTGAACGGATAGGACGAGACTATATTTTTTTATTGCGTAAAAATACTTTTGATGATAATATATACGAGCATGATAAATATAATAAGGGTGGTAGATAATAATGAAAAAAACGATTTATCTCATATTGACTTTGCTGATGATCTTGATGCTAATAAGCGCTTGTGGGCAAAAAGAAGAGGGTGTATTGAAAGTAGGTATGGAATGCGCTTATGCGCCATATAACTGGACGCAACAAACCGATGCCAACGGCGCTGTGCCTATAAAAGACAGTAGTGATTATGCTTATGGATACGATGTTATGATGGCAAAATATTTAGCAGAAAAGATTGGTTACAAGCTGGAGATATGTAAAATGGATTGGGATAGTTTACCTGTAGCGGTACAATCCGGTACCATAGATTGCGCTATAGCCGGGCAATCTATAACCGAGGAGCGGAAAATGACGGTAGATTTTACCAGCCCATATTACTATGCCTCTATTGTTTGCCTGGTAAAAGAAGATTCCAAGTTTGCTTTAGCACAAGGCATTTCCGATCTTAGCGGTGCATCTTGCACTTCTCAGCAAAATACGGTATGGTATAATGTATGCCTGCCACAAATAGCGGGGGTAAATATTTTACCGGCTATGGATTCCGCCCCGGCTATGTTGGTTTCCCTTACTGCGGGTAAATGTGATTTGGTGGTTACAGATTTGCCAACAGCCATGGCCGCGGTAGCCGTGTATCCGCAACTGCGACTGCTAGATTTTTCCGATTCTGCCGATAACTTCTTGGTTTCTGATGAAGAGATCAATATTGGCGTATCGCTGAAAAAGGGCAATAAAGATTTAGCGGATAAGCTCAATGAGGCTTTGGATAAGCTTAGCATAGAAGATTTTGAAAGAATGATGAATGAAGCAATTAAAGTGCAACCCTTGTCTGCGGAATAATACTAATGGGAAAAGAGCAAAAATATGGATACATTTTTCCAGTGGATTAGCTATATAATAGATAATTCCGGCTTGTCGATGCTGCGGGGAGCCAGGAATACCCTGATTATTTCTTTTGTTGCCACCATACTAGGTTGCCTGATCGGTTTTGTTATTGGTATAGTGCAAACCATACCGACAAATAAAAATGATCATGCAATAAAAAAATTTCTGTTGCGTCTTATTAGGGTGGCGCTCGGTGTTTATGTGGAGGTATTTCGCGGAACACCCATGATGGCGCAGGCTTTTTTCATTTTTTTTGGCTCGGCTTTACTCTTTAATATCAATATGTCTATGTGGTTTGCCGCCTTTTTTATCGTATCTATCAATACCGGTGCCTATATGTCGGAAACGGTGCGGGGCGGTATATTATCTATAGACCCCGGACAAACTGAGGGCGCCAAGGCTATTGGTATGACTCATTATCAAACGATGACCAGCGTGATATTACCGCAGGCTTTACGCAATATCATGCCGCAGATAAGTAATAATTTGATTATCAATATTAAGGATACATGTGTGCTTTCCAGTATTGGCATAGTGGAACTCATGTATGCCTCGCGCGGGGCGGCGGGCGCTAATTACCGATATTTTGAAACATTTACTTTGACCATGATTATGTATTTGGCTATGACTTTGTTTTTTTCACGATTATTGAGGGTGATAGAGAAAAAAATGGAAGGGGAGCTTAACTACGATTTAGCTACTCACGATACCCTTGCTCATACCAGCGGCATGTATAATTATCCGATGAAGGAGGGTAAACGGTGAGTGAGAATATTTTGGAGATTCGCCACCTTGTTAAGAATTTTGGCGGTAATGAGGTTTTAAAAGATATCAATTTTAATGTAAAAAAAGGCGATGTAATCTGTGTTATTGGCGCATCCGGTTCCGGAAAATCGACGCTTTTACGTTGTATTAATATGTTGGAAACAGTATCCGGTGGGCAGATACTGTTTCATGGAGAAAATATTGTCTCGGGTAAGTTATCTGTAGCTGCCTATCGGAAGAAGGTTGGCATGGTATTTCAGAATTTCAATTTATTTTATAATATGAGCGCCTTAAAAAATTGTATGGTTGGCTTGCGGCGGGTATTAAAAATAGATAAGCTTAATGCGCGCAGGATAGCTATTAATTATCTGCATAAAGTGGGAATGGCCCCCTTTATTAATGCTCGCCCCAGACAGCTTTCGGGCGGACAGCAGCAAAGGGTGGCTATTGCCCGCGCACTTTCGATGGAGCCGGAAATACTACTTTTCGATGAACCGACCAGTGCCCTAGATCCGCAGATGGTAGGCGAGGTTTTGGCGGTGATGCGTACATTGGCTATGGAAGGGCTGACCATGGTTATTGTAACACATGAAATGGCTTTCGCTCGCGATGTTTCAAGCCGGGTGGTGTTTATGCATGACGGCGTTATTTGCGAAGAGGGCTTGCCAAAGCAAATTTTTAATGATCCGCAAAAGCAAGTGACTAAAGATTTCTTAGCGCGCTTTATGCGAGGTTGAGTATTTCTTTGTTTGTTTTGGCTATAAATGCATTTTAGAGGCTTCCAGTAATTGGCAAATGCGCTTCTTCACCGTAATCCAATAATTGTTCTACAATTCTACTTAAACCCTGCCGCGCTTCCTGTACCGGCAGGGTTGATATTTGCCGCATTGCTAAGGCGGCATGATTATCTATTTGACGTTGGCAAAATTCAAAACCACCGCTTTGATGTACTAACTTTCCCATTTCCTGAAGAAATTCTTCATAACGGACGGCGTCATTGTTTATGGCGGCTATTTCTTTTAGCCGCGGGCTATAAGAGGGTTGGGCAAAAGCATATAACACCGGCAAGGTATAAATGCCGTCTGCAAAATCCCGATGTACCGGCTTGCCCACTTGATCTGCCACAGAAGTGAAATCAAGCAAATCGTCACGCATTTGAAACATATAGCCAATATGCTCGCCAATAGCAGCCAAGCTATTGATAATGCGTTCGTTGGCGCCGGCGGCGGCGGCGCCCAGCTGCATGGCTTTCACAAAAAGCGCTACTGTTTTGCCATGTATATTGCGCAAATAAGCGTCGATTGTAGTTTTTGTGTCCCAGCGGCAGCTCATTTGCCCCAATTCGCCATGGCACATTTCCTCGATAGTTTCCGCTATGCCCAGGCCTTCCCGATTCAGGCGTTCTTGCGAGAGTAGCCGCAGCACACGGCTGATCATAAAATCTCCGGCAAAAACCGCCATATCTTTACCATATTGCTGTTGTACGGTAGAGCGGCCACGGCGCAGCGGTGAATCGTCGATAATATCATCATGGATTAAGGAAGTCATATGCACTATTTCGATCAATGCGCCCAGCTTGCATAAACGCTGCCTTCTTTCCTGATAACGCGAACCAAAACGGGCTGCTATAAGTAGCAGCAGCGGGCGTATCATTTTGCCGCGGCTTAACCGCGCGCTGCTCAACACTTGAGCCACCGCCCCTGTTTCTTGGTTGGTACGCAAAAACTCGTCGATATAATTATCTACAAAAGAAAGTTCTGCGCTTAAGCCTTTGCAGTTTAGTAAGATATTTTCCATTTACATAACCTATACAGATCAAGTAGTTATTATATATTGTAATACTATTCCTGACACATAAATAGTGTTTGCAGCAAGATTAGTTAAAATAATTGTTTTCATAGCTAAACCGCGCTGCTGTGGTATGAGAGGTTGGCAAAGTAAACGTCGCCATAGAGGAAAAATTGCCAGGAGCATGATGCTTACAGGTATTAATATGCCATGAAAATAGACTGCTATACAGATGATATTCATAAGTAACCAAATAAGAACGCAAATGCGGTAAACAATACAGGCATGAGGGCGTCCTAGCAGTACCGGTAGGGTCAGGCGGCCAATGGGAGTGTCGCGTTCTATATCACAAATATTATTGGTCATCATGATCAAGGCAATAGAGAATACTAAAGGCAATGAGAGAAAAAAAACAATTCCCCTTACATAGCCGCTATGGGAGGCGAAGACCGCCGCCGTGATCAGGGCGCCCATCACGGTTCCGGATACTATTTCTCCCAAGGGCAAATATGAAATAGGCTTGGGCCCAGCCGAATAAGCCCAGATCATTGTGCAACCGCCTAAACCAATGATAAGTGTGACTATACCTCCCTTAAAAATTGGGTATAAGCCTAATAGGGCAGCTGCCCCCATAAAGCCAAAACCCAATTTTTGTGCCAAGCGTGGATCGATTTTATTATATACTAAAATGGCATCGGCAGGATCTTCAGAATTCTCTAGCTTATCATTGCCTTTAATAAAATCGTAATAGTCGTTTAGCGTATTGACTGATGATTGTAAGAGTATGGTAGCCGGCAGCAAAAGCAGGAAAATAAGCCAAGAAAAACTGTCGCTTAAAATCTTTGCTAAAGCCGAGCCCAGTAAAACCGGGAAAACCGAAGCTGCCCAGGTATGAGGAGAAGCCAGCCCCAGTGCGTGTTTTACGGTCAATTCACCATATGTAGATTTTTGCATGCCAACCTCGATCATCTGGAAATCATATAATATATATTATACTTATCTTTATTATAGCATCTGGCTTCTTGCGGGCAAAGGCGCTTTTGGAAGATGCCCGTTATTGTCATCACATTTCTTGGGGAAGCTGGCGTAGCTCGGCTAAGCTGAATACCGGCCCGTCTAAGCAGACATATTTGCTGCCGATATTGCAGCGGCCGCATTTACCTATACCGCATTGCATACGTAATTCCAAGGTGGTTATTATTTGTTCGTCGGCAAAACCCATTTTAGAAAGGCTGCTTAAACACATATTGATCATAATAGGCGGGCCGCATAATATAGCTATGGCGTTTTGCGGTGAAAAAGCGCATTCTTCCAAATAAGGCGGCACAAAGCCTACATTACCTTGCCAGTTGGGGGAACCTTTATCTACGGTTATATGCAGCTTGGTATGGGGCGCTTTTGGCCACTCTTGAAAAAGATCATCTTTAAAGACTAAATCGTCGTAAGAACGCGCACCGTAAAGGATATCGATATCTCCATAAGCGGCACGATTTTCCAAGACATAGCGTATAAAGGAGCGTACGGGCGCCAAGCCAATACCGCCACTAATAAAAAGCATATTGTGCCCTTGAGCTTCTTTTATGGGGAAATGGTTGCCATAAGGACCGCGCAGCCCAACTTTGGCGCCTACGGTAAGCTCATGAAGTTCATCTGTTAATAAGCCGGTTTTTTTAATTGCCATTTCCAGCCAATCTTCTTCTTGGGCGGTAATGGAAAACATCGCTTCTCCTACCCCCAATAACGAGAGCATACCCAATTGACCCGGTAATGGGGTAAAAGGTTTATGCCCCTGCCCGTCTTGAATGCGGAAAGTTTTTACATCCGCTGTTTCCTCCCGTATATCCGTTACTGTGCATATTACCGGTAATAGCGGGTTTGATAGCCCGGTGGTTATTTCGCTCTTCATATATCCGCCTCCCCAATTATTTCGATGACCCGGCTAATATCTAAACCAACCGGACATTTCTCAATGCAACGACCGCAGCCTACGCAGAGATTTTGCCCGTATCGCTCGGCGAAGAAGCTTAGTTTGTGCAAGTAGCGGTTGCGCAACCTTTCTTTTGTGCTGGGGCGTGGATTATGCCCACCGG
>WRKD01000224.1 GCA_009778255.1 Bacillota bacterium | reverse complement strand
AATACAAAATATGCAAAACGCGAAGCAGCGGACGCTGCTTCGCGTTTTGGCGTAAGTTGATAAAAGAAAAGCTTTACAGATATTTTAGTTCAAACTCGCTGATCGTCATGATTTCCGGACGCTCTATATCTTGATAAAGCGATATGCGGTCACAAAACATTAAACGTTCTCCACCTTTTCGAGATGTGATTTGATGTTGCCGTCAATCACAAACATTTGCAATGATGGGTCTGTATTGACAATATTTGCTTTACGGTGTTCGTTCGGAATAAATTGAAAATTGATCTTTGAAAACAAATTATTATTATGATCCATGTGATTTTCAATCATCCTACAATACTTTTCCTCGACTTCTATCCCTATGCTGTTGCGCTCGCTAATTAAAGCCGCTTGCATAGTAGTTCCGCTACCACAAAATGGATCAATCACGGTATCACCATAAAAAGAAAACATTTTTACTAACCTTGTAGCAAGTTCAAGAGGAAATGGTGCGGGATGTTTTTTTGTGGAGGCTCCTCCCAATGTCCATATCTGTTTAAACCAATCATCATAATCTGTTTTTGCTATGCGGCTCTTTTCTCGTTGTAAATTTGTTGGGGCTCTATATCCGCCGGGTTTTCTTTGCATCAGAATATATTCCATGTCGTTCTTGATTATGGCATTCGGCTCATAAGGCTTCCCCAAAAAAGAAGCGCAGTTATTCGCTTCGAAAGTTGCGTTAGACACTTTATGCCAAAGGATAGGATTTAAATTGTCAAAGCCTATTTTCCGGCAAGAAACCGCAATATCAGAATGAAGAGGCATAACGACATGGCGTCCATACTTTCTGCGAGACAGGCAGACATCGCCAACGACGCAAACAACACGCCCCCCCGGAACCAAAATCCTATAGCACTCTTTCCATACTTTTACTAATTCGTCGACGAACTGCTCATAATCTTCAATAATCCCGAGCTGACTTTCTCCACGTTCATACTCTTTCAAATTCCAATAAGGTGGCGACGTTACAACGAGATGCACACTATTATCGGGTATGAAGCTCATATCACGCGCATCTGCATGAAAAAGTCTATGTGTCGTCTGCATTCAGTTCACCCCCTGTTTGCCACACGATGGGCTATTACAGCAGCTAACATTGATGTAATAAAAGGTATAAATGACAATCTTTCACAAGGCAACGTATAATTACCTATATCTTCCTGATTTCGTTTAGAGGTAAGGAAGCAAGCAGCATTATAATGCCGTTCTAAAACAAGTTTATTACAAAACAGTTCATATCGTTTTATGTAAGATGAGTTTTCAAACTCTGGCATCACTTTAAAGTGTGGAGAGCGAAATGCAATAGGTGTAGAAGAACCTGTGCAGTCCTCTATTAGCATAAGATAGCCCAGCCAAGGATTACTGTTTTTGAAAACTCCCTCTCTATATGCAGTCCATATATCTAACGCACTACCCATGGCTTCTTCTGTACGATTATTAAAATTGTTTCCAAATGAAGGCCCGACTTGGCTTTTTAGTTCAATAGTTAGTACCAGTTGCTCGTTGTCTACAAATAGTAAATCCCACTTTTTACTCGGTCTATAGAAGCCGGGTAATTCGAGTTTTGTGTTACAAAAAATTTGATCATCTCTAACGCCATTCGCAATTAAAATTTGCCTGAACAACTCTATGAAACCATCAAGTTGCTTACCACCAGTAACGGCGCCCCGATTGCCTTGATCTTGTACCTCACCGGCAGCCTGACGAGTAATTTGCCCATCACGAGTAGACCAGAAAAACCTGATCGCTTCTTTTATCCTTTGTTCAATGTCTGGAAAGATGACTAAACTATTCATAAACTTACCACATCCCAAAAGCATATAGAATTATATCTGATAGCCACAACTTCGGGTCAAGTTAGCCCGCAGCAGCGCCCATGGCGTCATGCGGTGTGGCTGGAAGCTGAGTATAAAGTATATAACATTTCCTGCCTCGCCTGCTGTGTCTACTATCGCTTGCCATATATAAAATTATACCACAAGCCAGATAGCGCGACAACAATGAATTTATCGGCTTGGATATTGTGCCCATTGAGGTAAAGGCAGAAAAAATATTTCAAGCTTCGTCTCTAACTTCTTAATTATAATAACTTCCATCCTCCAAAATAACTTAGTACCGCCAGGGAAACAATGGATTTGCCGTTTTATCTGCTTTGGACATTAGAGGAATGGGTAAAACAAAGATAAAAAGTAACGATAAACAATATAAAGAAGCAATTTGGAGGTTAGGGCTAATGAAGATATCCGCCTGCTGGATAGTAAAAAACGAAGAAGCCAACTTGGGGCTTTCTATAGAAAGTGTTAAAGATTTAGCGGATGAGCTGATAGTGGTAGATACCGGCTCCACCGACGGCACCGTAGCCCTGGCAAAATCTTATGGCGCACAAGTACAACATTTTACCTGGATCAACGATTTCTCCGCCGCCAAAAACTATGCCCTTTCCTATGCCACGGGTGATATTATAATATTCCTAGATGCCGATGAGTTATTCGAGCCTAAATTAGGCCCAGCCGAACACGCTAAAATAGCCGGTATATTCTCCAACAACCCTCAAGTGGTGATGATAACATCATATATACAAAATTTAAGGATAAGCAACCATGAACTAATTAATGTCAGTACCAACGCCCGTATTTTTCGTAATATGAAAAGCCTGCGTTACCGGGGCAGTGTACATGAATACTTAAGACCTGCGGCAAATGAATTAAATATACGCATAGATGATAGCTTAAATATCAACCACTACGGATATAGCGGAGAAGTACAATCTGGTAAAGGTGTACGTAATCTGGCGATTTTAGAAAAGGCGCTGCAAAAACTTAAACCGGGTGAAGAAGAGCATGTGCGTTTACTTATGTATCTCCTACGGGAAAGCTTTAACCTACAGAAAGAAGAAAAAGCTTGGGCTTGCCTTAATGAATTATTCAAATACCCGACTATGATGAAAAAGGTTTGTCAAAACTACGATTTGGTTTTCATGCAGACCATATACGCGGCTATAGTAATGGCTTATGAAAGACGCGATCAAGTAAGCAGGCGGGATATTCGTACAAAGCTCTTCGATTTTACTAAAGATGTTTACCCAAAGTATCCCGGCGCTTATGAAATAGACGTGCTGTATCAGATTCTTTTTGACATGAAAGAAGATCGTTTTTTGCAAGAAGTTGGGCCATCTATACAAGCTGCGGCGATTATCGAACAAAAGGAGCATCGGTATTATAAGAAGTTCGAGTGGCGGTTATGCGGCGAGGCGGCTTTTGCCGCCCGGCGACGCGGTGATGGCTTGGTTGCTATGGAGTATGCCATTAAGGCGTTGCAAGGTGGGGATAAGCATAACCGCCGCCTGCTCAACATTTTGCTAAACGCTATAAAAGGTCAGCCGCCCACGGATATTGTGTTATTGTTAAATAGCATATACAACGCAGCAAACCCCGACGACCTGGAAAACCTGATAGAAGGGACCACCCTGGACGGTTTTCTAGAAGTCAATGCCTATTACTTAAAAAAGCGTTTAACTGAAGCCACAAACATCGAAGATAATTGCCGTTTTCTGTTAATATGTAAAAACTTTAATGAACTGGCCGCCGTTGCGGCGGAAGCTTATGAGGCAAAACACAACTTGGCAGCGCACTTTTTATTCTTAGCCGCCCTCTGCGGCGCCTCGCCTTTTTTAATCAAGTCACATGAAGCCATTCTTACAGATTATATACATATTCTGGAAGCATTCTACAGCGAAACCCAACTTACACAGCCAACGGAAGCGGATTATTCTCTGCTTGAGCAAAATTACGCCCTAATTGCCTGTATAGCCGGTCTACCGGCTGCCGATAAATTTCGCGGCGTTTTTATGGCCGACCCTTTACGTTGTTATGCCATAAAAGCCCGCTATTGCGAAATGAACAGCCTACCCCAGCTATTACTGGAGGAAAACACCGCCGCTATCACAAAATGGAACCTCACTTGCCGCATCCATTTAATAAATGCCTGGATAAATGTAGGGCGCTATGAAGAAGCCCTGCGGGATATTGAGGTTCTCTTTAAAATGGAACTGATTAGACAAGATTTGCTGCATATGCTGCTGGTAGTAGCGGAAAAAGCACAAGGCGCTACTGCAAAAGCAGCGCGGAGTCTTTATGAACGCTATATGGAGCTATACGATACTTTGGTAGATTTAACCGATGTTATTAATACCGGCATCGTCTTTGACGAGAGCGGTAAAAGGAAAAAACGGTATTTTGCCCATATGACCATAGAGCAATTAGATAAATTAGTGACAGAAGAAACCGGGCAACTTGTAACAGGAGATTTGCTTAAATTGCAGCGCAAGGCTGCTGCGGTATATAAAGAACATGGCTTGGCAGCCGAAGCAGCCCATTCTTTGATACGCTTAGTTGCCCATAAACAAGCTACTGAAGAAGACCGGGAAAACTTGGCGGAAATATTCAATTCCATAAAAAATAACACCCTAGCGGATTATATGGCAGATTACGAGTCAAGCGCAGTCAATGAGCAAAACGTAACGGATATAATTGCTTCTGCAAGAAATACTTCAGTGGCTAAGCAGGAAAAAGTGATCAACGCCAAGGACAATGCATTTAATCCTGAAATAAAGACTATTGAAACTGCGCTCAATAATTGTGAATTTCAAAAAGTTGCGGATTATGTTGAATTATGGCTGAAAAGCAAAAAAGCCATTAACGGTACGGTATATTATTATTATGGAGTTAGTTTAAACGCCCTGGGAAAATATGATGAAGCGCTTGAAGCCCATAAAAAAGCCATAAGGCTTTTACCAAAATTAGCAAATATGAAAAGCACAACGCCCATTAAAACTGTTCATCAATACGATGAATATAATAGTGATTGTCTGGGATGCGGCTGCCCAGATACAAAAGCGGTATTTGTCTGCAATCAATCTATCTCTGCAAACAATTATGGAGTTATCAATCCAATCAGAACATGGAAGCGCTGTGAAAAATGCGGCCTGATATATACAGGTAATATGCCATCTTTTACGGCGCTTAGCAAGTATTATAGCGAACATTTTAATGAAATAAAGCCCGGGGGGGTAAACTATAGCATTTCTGAGGTGGGAGACATAAGTGGTTATTTGAAATACAGCGAAAACCGTCTGCAGCGTATCGAAAAAATATCTGATAAACCAGGGCGCCTGCTTGATATTGGCGCTGGTTTAGCAACTTTTGTGAGAGTTGCCCAAATGCGGGGCTGGCATGCGGAAGGACTGGAATCGTCACAAGAAAATGTTCAATACGCCAAGACAAAATGGGGAATAGAACTTCTGCCCATAGATTTTTTTGATTATGAACCAACAGTCGAATATAATGCAGTAACCATGTTCGAAGTAATTGAACATTTAATAAATCCCTGGGAAGCGATAGAAAAATGCGCCGCCTTATTAACAAATAAGGGTGTACTGGTTATAGCAACGCCTTTTAGGGATAGCGAGTTTGTTAAAGCAAGAACCCCCCTCCAGGATTTTTGGTGGAATGAGCCATCGCATTTATCGTATTTGGATACACAAACTTTAATCAAGAGAACTCAAAAAGCAGGATTATCATGTATCGATATTGTTGAATCGGAACAAGGCGCTGGAAGATTGGAAGTGTATTTACAAAAAACGGAATAGTATAAACGGATGTGAATAAATTTAAGAGGTGCAAGATGAGCGATCATGAACAAAACGCGATCATTGAAGAATTTCTTAATAATGGTGAAAAACTATATGATTTGGGCAACTATACTGAGCTGGCTCAATTATGTGAAGAATTCTTAGAAAGTATTACAGACGAACGCGTATATTCTATGTTATCCAGCACGCAATTTGCCCTGGGGGATATTGTTATGGCCGAAAAAAACGCCAGAAAAGGCCTTGCCTTAAACAGCCATAACATAGACCATTTGCTTAATTTAGCATATATACTACAACATAATGGCTCTTTTTCCAATGCCATGCGCTATTTTATACGCGCTAAGCAAAGGGGCGACGCGGCAACATCCAGAGTTTGCGAAGAAGCAATTACGCAACTTGAAGTACATCTTAAAAAAACCGCCGCTGAACTGCTGCCCCTAAAAGCCGCCAAGCGTGTTTTGATTATCGCCGCAATTTTTCCGCCGGAAGCAGGTTCCGGTGTGCAAAGGACTCTTAAGCTGGTTAAATATTTACGCCTCTTCAATTGGGAACCGGTGGTATTGACACTTCCCCTAAGTAATGACCCATCTTTTACAGGGTTTGAGTATTTCGATGAATTGCCCGATGATATTGAGGTTATACGTATTCCTGTTCCCAGCGCCGTAACTTCGCAAAATATTGAGAATATGAAAAACAAACTGCTACCGCTGTTAACAGAAAAAACACGCGAAGAATTTGAAAATAGCTATAACCGCCAGGATTGGCCACAAAAATATAATCTCTGTTCTTTTCCGGAACACCTGGTATCTTGGGCTTATAATGCGGCGGAAAATATCGCTAACTATCTTGATCTGAGCAATATAGATCTGATTTATTCAACAAGCGGGCCGTATTGCGATCATTTTGCGGCTTATTATATAAAACAAAACTATCATAAACCTTGGGTTGTAGATTTTCGCGATGAATGGAGCAATAATCCCGCCATTTGGCCGAATAAGAATAATCTGCTCTACCGCATGTGCCTCGATTGCGAACGTGCGCTTATCGATACGGCGGATAAAGTGATCTGTGTTACGGAAAAAAGCCTGGATAATTATGTAAAACTAGGTTTTAGTAAAGAGAAATTAGCTTGCATAACTAATGGTTTTGACGAGGAAGATTTTGAGGGAATAAGTGATAATAGCGCTGCTAATGAAAAATTCACCTTAGTCCACAATGGCCTTTTGTATTTGGACAGAACCCCTAAAACCATCTTAACGGCTCTGAGAAACTTGATTAAACGCAAAAAAATCGACGCCGAAAAAATAATTTTTTATATGGGATGCTTTACCAACAAAGAAAATAACGTCGCTTTGGAAACTGAAGTAAAGCGCATGGGTTTAGAAAAGATAGCCTTCATCACCCCCTATATGGAACATCGCGCAAGCCTACTATATGCCGCCTCGGCAAACTTACTGCTACTTATACTAGGCCCCTCTACAAATTACGTTGCCACCTATCCCGCCAAAATATTTGAATATTTGCGTTTAAGTAAGCCCATTCTAAGCTTGGGGCCGGGCGGAAGCGTTATCGAGTTTTTGTTAAGAAAAACCGGTGGCGGAATAAATGTAAAATTCTCTGACACAGAAGCCATTGAAAAAGAGATCCTGCGCCATTATCAGGCTTGGCTTACACAAAGTAGCATCGATAAACCAAGCGAAGCGGATATTATTGCATATGAAAGAAAAAACTTAGTAGCCAAACATGCGCAAGAGTTTGATAAAGCATTATATGAGCAAAAAAGCATCAAAAACGCTTCCTCGCAAAAATACGATATAGACTTATTAAAATTGCTTAATGAGGAGTATAAAAATAAAAAAGTAGTAAAAAACCCGCCACAGCAATACGACGACAGTTTTAAAATTTCTGAAGCAAACCAAATGATTGATTTTCTATCCCAGAAAATGAGTTTTACCGGAGTAAAAATCTTGGAAATTGGCTGCGGCGGCGGGTATACGAGTTATCAAATTGCCAAACGGTTTAATTGTAAAATAGTTGGCGTAGATATTTATGAGGATGCTGCTTGGCAAAGAAATGTTCATAAAAATGTTCAGTATAAATGTGTGGATTTAGGTGTTAATAATCCTTTTAATGAAGAAGAATTTGATATTATAATATCCATTGTGGCCTGGGAGCACATGAAACACCCCTTTGAAATTTTACAACAAGCCACCAAAGTATTAAAACGAGGCGGGTCATTTTTTATACGCGCCAACCAATATCGCTCGGCAATTGCCCATCATCTTTATCGTCAAATCTATTTTCCTTATCCGCATCTGCTGTTTGACGACGAGCTTGTGATAGATTTTGCTGTACAAAATGGTGCCGAAAGATGGTATGCCGAAGCATTTTATTATATTAACAAGCTTACTTATCCACACTATAAAGAATATTTCAAGCTTTTAAAACTTGATATTATAGAAGAATCTATGACTAACAGGCCATTAGATTATGATTTTTATCAACGTTTTAATGATAAACTTGGCCTCTACCCCATTAATGATCTGGAGCTCGATTTTTTTAATGTACTTTTGAAAAAGACCATCAATGTTCCAATACTTAAACGTTGATATTTAGGCGCCTCTAAATACCCACTCATCACCATCTTCTCTGCCCTTTTTCCGCCTAGACAGCGTTGTCGTCGCTTCACGTAGCTTTAGGCTACGCTTCAGCTCCTCCGCCTTGCTAGACGAAAAAATTGCTAGTGAATCTGGCAATTCGGAGTAATTAGAGGTGCCTTATAGTAAAAATAAGGGGTGCTGCTATGATAAATGTTATAGGTTTGGGATATATAGGGTTGCCAACTGCCTTAATGCTCGCTGCCAGCGGAAACGATGTGCTTGGTACAGATATAAACGAAGCAGTTATTGCCGCACTGAGGCGGCGGGAATTACCTTTTTTTGAAACAGGTTTAACCGAACTCTTTGCTAAAGCCCGGCATAAAGGTATACGTTTTTCACTGGATTTAGAAAACGCCGGTATTTATATCATTGCCGTGCCCACGCCTTACGATTCGCAAAGCAAAAAAGTAGATATGTCTTTTGTTATAGCCGCCTTTGAAGGCATACAGAATATTTGCCCAGAAAATGCCATTGTCGTAATTGAATCTACCGTTTCGCCCGGTAGCATAGACCGCGCTATAAGACCGCTGCTTAGCAAAAATATCCGCTTAGCCCATGCCCCGGAACGCATTATACCTGGCAATATGCTATTCGAATTATGCAATAACGCCCGCATTATCGGGGCGGACGATAGTGATACGGAATATACATTAAAAGAACTTTACTCTTCCTTTTGCACCGGAGAAATCATCCCAACCGATATAAAAACAGCGGAAATGACCAAAGTAGTAGAAAACACCTATCGCGATATCAATATAGCTTTTGCCAATGAACTGGCTAAAATTTGCCATTATGGCGGCATGGATGTTTATGAAATTATCCGCATGGCCAATAAGCATCCCCGCGTCAACATCCTCCAGCCCGGCCCCGGGGTGGGCGGTCACTGTATTGCCGTAGACCCGTGGTTTCTGGTAGGAGATTATCCGGGGCTGGCCAATATTGTGCTAGCTGCAAGAAAAATCAACGATTCTATGCCGGAATTTGTTTTAGAGCGGATTCGCGAAATCATGAAACTGGAAAATATTAAAGACCCGCGACAGGTTGGCCTATATGGTTTAACATATAAAGATAATATAGACGATACCCGCCAAAGCCCCACGCTTCAATTATTGGCTTGTATGCGCGAACACCTTGCGCCGGCTTTAAAATGCTATGACCCCAAAATTAAAGAGCGCATTGTAGAAAATCAATGCTTCTCTTTGAAAGATTTTCTTAGTGGCTTAGATATGATAGTTATTATGACGGCTCATGATGAAATAATAGAGCAATACCGGCATTTGCATGATAAAATCGTTTTAGATACACATAATGCGCTGCCCAAAGGCAATAATGTATATGCGCTAACGCGGTCTTTGACCGCAAGCTGCCAGAAGTGAGAAGACTAATGCGGGCTTTGCCCGCAAGATGCCAGAGGCGAGATGAAAGAGTGTATAGAAAAGCGCGACGACGCTTTAGCTAGTGCATTTGCTGAGGTTTTGCGAAGCAAAAGCCAGCAAGGTTAAAGACGCTTTTCTATAATTTTAAACCGCCCCTGTTTGAATCAGTCATAAGGGGGAAAAATCAGCTTATGCAAAGTGAATGATACGCCAGTTTACACTTTTTTAGAGGTCAGAGGGTCTATTTTTTTTAGTTCTAAACAGCGGCACAATGAGCAGCGATAACATCCCAATAACCGCTGTAATAAAAACAGTGTATTGTATAGCTAAGACGTAATTTTCAACATAAACAGTTTGCAGAATTGTTGAAATTGCCCGCGCAGCAGCATCTGAGGCCGATAACCCCATATTTGAAAAGAAAGCCGTTAAGCTATAAAGTGTTTCGTTGAAGGGAATATTAAATGGAGTAAGCTGGGATGCAGCGTATGAGTAGTTGAAATTAGACCTTGTCGAGATCATTAATGTTACAAACGCTACCGCTAAGGAAGAACTGAACTGCATGATAAATGACGACATAGCCGTAGCTTTTTGGGAATCTGCTGGCGCAATATCGGTAAGGCCTATAGTGCGGGCGGGCATCATCGATAACCCCAAGCCAATATTCCTTATACATAAAACAAGAACCAGCGCCGTTATGGAGGCATTAACATTCATCAGTGAGGCAATTGCAAATGAAGCGGCGCCACAAATAATAATCCCAATCGCAATAACTATCTTCGTGCCTTTCTCCCCTGCTAGGTCGGAAATTCTGCCGGCTATTGGCATCAGCAGAGCCATTGTGAGGGTTGCCGGTAAAAGAATTTGTCCGGAATGGAGGGCGCTTAAACCTTTAAAATTCTGTAAAAATACCGGCATGATAAAACTGGCGCTCATCATCATCAATGCCTGAATAATTGTGAGAACAAGGCTTAAACTAAAATTCCACTTTTTTAAAATCCGCAAATCTAGCAAAGGCGAGGCACAATAAAGCTCATTGGCAATGAAGAAAATAAACGCTCCCACTCCAATAATCAACATATAAACATAGTGGGGCTCGCTCCAACTTATTTCCTGATTTTTTCCCAACAAATACAAAAGAAAACTCGATGCGATAGCAGCAGAAATGAATCCGGCGATGTCGAATTTTGGAAAAGGGATTCTTTTACTGAACTGAAAAAACTTTAAAGCCAGGGTAACCGCAAGCACCCCAAATGGGATATTAACAAAAAATATATATCTCCAGTCGAGAATTTGAACTATATATCCTCCCAATGTTGGCCCAAAAGCAGGGGCTGCCATGGCGGCTATTCCGAATACACCAAAGGCCACGCCACGCTTTTCCGGCGGAAATAGTGATAATACCATGCCCATGCCAATTGGCTGCATCAATCCGCCGCCTACGGCTTGTAGTATTCTAAAGAGCAACATAATGTTCAAGCTCCATGAAAAAGCGCATAAAGCCGAAAAGCTGGTGAAAATGATTATGGCAACTAAATAAACGCGTTCGCTGCAAAAAACGTTTGACAAATAGGGCCCAAGCGGAATGATAATTGCCATAGTTAAAGCGTAAGCTGTCATTAGCCATTGCACATTACTTAAATTCGCGCCAAACACATTCATAATGGTAGGCAGGGCGACGCTGATCGTTGTAGAACTGATCGCGGATAAAAAAGTTCCCATAATAACAACGGCTAACGAAGACCATGCTCTATACGAATCAAAAACAGTTTCGTTTTCCATCTTAGACATCCTTATTATTTCAAATGTATGCGGATAATGGCATTCGCTCCGGCTAGCAGACTATCGTATTGCTCGATAAATTGGATTTTAATCGGTACATACTGTGTTGTTTTCACGAAGGTACCACTGGAAGCAGATGGCACTATAGAGAACGCGGATAAAGTCGCGCTACCCACTTCAATTACCTTACCGTAAAACTTTTGATTTCCATATTGATCAATAGTGATATCGACGTTTAAGCCGATTTTGATTTTATTTATCTCTTTTTCATCAATATTGCTTACAATAAACATTTCCGAATCATGCGCTATATAAGCAGTTGTCTGCCCGGCCAAAATCGATTGTCCCGGTGTTCCTAATATACGCAAAACTACACCGTCTATGGTAGAGCGTATATACGAGTTATCTATCTGCGCACTGTCTGCGTTTGCAGAATCAAGCTCCATGATCACATCGCCTTTACAGATATAATCGCCCTGCTTAACTTTAATATCTAGGATCTCGCCAGCCATTTTGGAAGTTATCGTTACCATATTGTATTGCACGGTAGCATTATTCGTTTTAATAAAGCTACTTTTTTCATAAGTAAAATAAAAAAGCGCCCCTGCTAAAACGCAAACTGTAGTTACGGCTATTGCTATTAAAAGGGGTTTTCCATTTTTCTTTTTTTCATTGCCGATCTTTGGCAGATTATTTTCTAAGTTAGACATGATCTTTGTCTCCTAATTGTCTATTTTTAGGGAATCTCCATCTTTAAGTAAATTGGCATTGAAAACAACAATTTGAGTATTTTCGCTTAAATCGGCATTAATTGGCTCGAGAGATATTTCATCTGTATTTTTGCCCAACACTTTAACAAAAACCTTTTTCGCGGTATTATTCTCGGCGATAAAAATATAAGCGTCTTTACCGGCATTAACTACTGATTTATAAGGCACAATAATACTTTTGTACTGGCTTTCGACAAATACCATTTTAGCTTTCATACCCGGTTTAAAATAATGCTCTTTATTTTCAACGGTAACTTGAACCATATATAGATTGGCGTTGTTCGCCGAATTGGAAAGAGCTGTTATTTGCGTTTCCACAACAGAATTATCGGCAGAAAACACCTGAACGTTCCCTCCTAGCGATAGTTTATTGATTTCCTCTTGTGGTACAGCCGTGCTGATGGTCACCTGGTCTATATTAGCTACCGTATAAGCTGGGCTTTGGCTTATCATGCCACCGGCGACAGCGTTTTTATTGATAATAACACCATCTATAGGCGAAGTTACGGTATAATCTTCCATTTGTCCTGTTAAAATTTCATACTGTGTTTGGGTTACATGGGCAGCCGCTTGGGCGCTATAGATATTGAGATTTTTTTGGGCAGCCTCTAAAGCGGTTTTGGCTGTAGCCGCAGCTGCATCGGCTTTATCTAAAGCTAATTGGGCCATCTCTAAGTTAGATTTTGCAATTGCTTCAACCTCATAAAGGGTTTGTGAATTATCGTAATCTTTTTTTGCTTGTTGCTGCGCCAATAAGGCGGCGTCATATGCAATATTTGCATTATCCAACACAGTTTGGTATTGAATCCTGGCTTGAGAAACCGCTATATTTGTTTGATCCAAAGTAGCCTGGTTAGATTTGATTTGATTAATTATAGACGTAGTATCGAGCTGCAACAAAACATCGCCGGCAAATACTCTGTCGCCGATCTCTTTAAATGTATGCTCCACTGTGCCGGAGTATTTCGATATAACCTCTACTTGAGTTTGTGGCTTCACCACTCCTACTGTAGTATAGCCGTTGCTGAATACATCAACTCGTACAGCAGCTATATCTACAGATATGGTGTTGTCGGCAACCACTTGGCAGCCGGCCAGAAAACACGAGCATAAAATGACGATTATATAAATTTGAATTTTTTTGATCATAAGAATCTACACCTTTCCGGTATAAGTTTTAACCATGCCTTACTATGCCAGCTTAGCAACAGTGGTACATGGGTTGCTCTCACGGTTTAGTAAAGAGTGACCATTGAACAATCATACCAATCCCTTCTTTCTGGGTTAGGATGTTTTTAAGTACTCTTTTTTTTAAATCTTCCGCCTTAGTATCGGCATTTGTTAATAACCCGCATACTACAGAAGTATACGCGGGTAGGCAATGATTGGGGCATTTTCTGATAATTTCAATTGACGCTTCTTCAAGCATAATCGTCACCTCCGACATCAAATAATGTCGGTTGCTCAAAATCCGGTTGATACGATTCTCTTAGATCATAGCTTTCCCAAGAATCATCATAGTATTTCATTAATGAGCCTTGGGGCAAAGAACATAAACTTTCAATATTATCTATTGGCAAACGAACCTCAGCAAAGAATTCTTTAAAATCATTCTTTTCCTTAACTCTGTTTAGAATACGATGGCCCATTTCATAAGGTTTTTCGTATTCTATTTCATTATCAAATGGTTCGATTTTTTGCCAGCCGTTAGCATTAAGCCGTTTTTGAAGAAAATAGCTCCTTGGCGCATCGATTAATCCTACATTTTCGCAATGAATGACCAAAGCCCTCAGCGAAACCAGCCACTCTTTCTTTAAAAAAAACAAATCTTCCATTTTAGAAGAAACAAATGAATAGTCAAAACCTTCTTGGGGCAATAAAAAGTATTCCGCAAATTGCTGCGCTTCGTTTTCAATTTCCTTGCTTCTTATATCGAACTCCCAATCGATTAGATGTCTATGCAATACCATATGACCCAGCTCGTGCGCTAAGCTAAATCTTTGCCTTACGGCAGTACCCACTTGTTGGTTAAGCACAATTATCGGCGTGCCGTTAATAATTTGCGAGTAGGCTTCAGTTTTTAATTCAGGGGAATAGATAGTAAAAATATTAAACCCGCGAGATTCTAACAAAGACACCATATTATGGATAGGCTGAGTGCCAAGATTCCATTGCCGCCTAAGTTCCATAGCCTTATCAGGTATTGTAAGCTTTTCATCTATGGAAAACCTTAAAAATGGCTGCGAGATGTTTTCAAGTGCTTGCGCAATCTCATAACCCCAACTACTTACTATTCTTGCATATGCCCTTTTCTTTTGCGGAGTAGCTAAAGGAGCTCTTAAAAACAAGGTTGAAGTATTTCTATTATGAACAACGCTTTCCTTTAGCAGATATTTTATAGGCGCAGCTAATACCTGCGCCATTTTTTTTATAGTATCAATTTGTGGAATACTTTTGCCATCTTCATATTTTGAAACCATCTGCTTTGTTTTTCCTACTGCCTTGGCTAATTGTTCCATAGTCATACTTCGAACTATACGTATTTCTGTCAATCGTTCTCTATTAAAGCCAGGCATACTATGCCCCTCCCTTAGCATACAATGTATAATCGAAAACACAAAAGCCCAGCAATCGCTGTCATTCTTAGCGTAGCGAAGAATTTATACCACCGCAAGGATGTATATTCATAACTAATATTCTTCGCTACACTCAGGATGACAACAGGAGTTTTCGAGGAGGTTTATACGTTAATATTATATGCAAAAACAATTGATTTGTCAACCTCAATTGTCAACTAAAATATAAATTATTTTGATTTTGTCAACCAAGGACAGGGTGCAGAAAACCGGATTATAAAATCTATAACCGAAAAATGGGCGAAATTGCAGCTAGGTTTACTAAACTTTTAATTATATTTTACTTTAACATGATAGTTTATGGCTGATCTAAAATATAAAATAACAATTAGCATGATGAGGGCGCTTTATAATACTCTTTTATAACCGACTTATTTGCCCCTTTCCGTCGGGATTCACCTGCCTTTGACACAGTAAATCCCGACGGAAAAACCTCAAGTGAATTGGGAAATTCGCAGTAATTAAAGCGCTCAGTAATTATATTAAGGAGGGAAAAATATGTTGGAACAGGAAACACGCATAAAAAAACAGCTGGAAAAGCAGGGATATATTCTTTGCAAAACAAAAATGCAGCAAGTTATAGATTCTGTAGGTAGCTACATGATTGTAGATGCCGCCACCCTTGCCATAGTAGCAGGCCCACGTTTCGATTTAACTTGGGATGATGTAATGGATTATATAGTCTGTAAGCAACAGTGTTTCGATTATGCCTTTTTGAGATAATAAATAGCAGTAAGGTTAACCACCATTCTTACTCCTGACTTCTCATAAACCATACACTCTAGCTTGAGAAGCGCCGATATTCTTGTTTTTTCCCAAGTTTATTCGCAGGAATAGCATAAAGTTCTTGTAAATTATGCCGGTAACTTGGTATAATTAGCATAATATGAATAAAAGTGAGAAATACTTGGCATTATTCAACTATTGCCGAAGAAAGAAGGAGGAAACAGTGGAAGATTTAATTATAAGCATGACCCAGGATTTGCTAGACAGAGGTGAAATGGTTAACAGAAAATATACATATAATAACTCTTCTTTTAAAAAGAACATAGAGATCATGGACAAAAATAAAGACCCCGTTAAAAAAGCCGGCAACCTTAAAAGTACGGACCGTACTACCCGGTTATGTTCCAAATTTCAACAGATTGCTGCTCCCGAATTGGATATGCCACTTGTTCCACCTAATAAAAGCGAACCTGGTAATGTGACGACCAATTTAACGCCAGACCAAATAGCTTTACATGGTCCACGGGGGATAATGATACACAGCCCCGGTGCGTCACAGAGCTCGGCCCAGTCTTTAGTTAACAAATTTAATAGTGAAAACCCTTGCACCAAGTCTACCCACGCTTTTGCCGGAGCCGGCCATATTGTTCAGTGCCTACCCTGGAATTTTTTAGCTTATCACTGCGCAGGGTATTTTAACGGCACACATCTGGGCTTAGATATAATGGAGCCGGATACTATACAAAATACGAAAGTTAATAACAGAACCGTATATTGGATAGATAGTAATAAGGAGCAAGAAACCTTAACTTTCATCCAAAACGCTTATGCTACCGCAGTTGAGTTGGCCGCTTATCTTTGCCGGCTATACGAACTTGATCCCTTAGGGATGACAGATTCCGAGGTTCCGCTTGGCGACAGTACAGTGATGGTTCCGGTAATCCTTTCGCATAAGGAAGGGCATTTCTTCGGCAAAAAAAACTGCCCGGGTCTTTTAAAAAAACCACCTTGCAAATGTAGCAGTACCGGAAACAACTGCTGGGCTAGTAATCATAGCGATCCTCATCATATGTGGGAAAATATAAAAGTGGGCAGCCCCACTGCGCAGGCAACCCTAAAGACCGGCTTAACTATGGATACATTCCGGCAAGATGTGGCAACGAGAAAGCAGTTCGCATATTTTTGTCATGTAGTTGATGATTGGAATAAAGATATCTCTATTGGAAGATTACCACACAATATACATTATCCTTATTATCCTACAGGGAAAAAAGCGGGTTCCGGTATAGATTGGAATCGTGATCCTATCCTTAGCCGTTATACACTGAGCAAAATAGATTTAGCAACACTTTCCATAACAACACCGCAGATAGGTAGCGAAGGCTGGTATCCGAAAACCTACCCCACTTATAAACCGGGCTACCGCGTTGCTGTCAACAATTTGCAGTTCGCGTTTAAAGCCGCTGCTGTGGCAACCAAAGCCGCGCATGACGCTGGGGAGACTAAAAAAATATATACTGTTCATAGTATTTTTAACCCAATCATGAAAATATCATTACCTGTTTCGCTCGGCATTAATATAGATTATTTAAAACTCAGGGGTATCAATACCGATAAGCCTCTGGAAAACTATTTAAATCTTGCCAGCCTTTAGGATTGCTCAAAACCCCATGGGAGAAAAACCTTCTCTTCGCAAAGGCTAAAATAAGGCGCGCTCCTCAAAGCGCGCCCTTATATCAATCATCCTTTATTAAAACAATTTCTTCTGCAAAATAATTTCTTCTCCGTCTGCTATAATTAGCTTTCCCGGAGCCTGAAACTGCTCGGCGCGCCCGCGCTCGAATAATTGTCCGGGCGACATATGATACGGAATACTGTAACGGGCTTTGATTATAGCGGCGCAAGCCGCTGCTTCTTCAAGATCCATATTATATATACCGTCGCAGCATAAAAAAGCGTAATCCAGCTCACGTTTTGCCATAGTTTCCATTTGCGCTGTTTTTGAAGTATCACCGGAAAAATAAAGCTTAACACCGTCGCTTAAAGTAAGGATATAGCCCACACATTCTTGAGGGTCATGATTTTTATTACCTGCCTCCACCGCCTCTAACTTCACATAACCCAAATCGAATTGTTGATGAATACCGTCTTTAATAGCCTCTGCTTCAGTTATGACCCGGCAGGCGAGATTGCGCGATTTGATGAGGTTAAGCTGGCTATGATCGCTGTGTTGATGCGTTTGTAATATTGCATCTGCCGGCACGTTATAGCCTTCGCCCACATAAGGGTCTATATAGATTACCTTGCCTTCCGTAGTAGTAATACGAATACTTCCATGCCCTTGATATAATAATGAAGCCAACTTAATCAATCCTCTCAAATCGCTATACCAGGTTTTATAGCACTTTACTTGTTTAAGCGGGCGCTATATGCTGTTGACTTAGCCAGATATGCATTTATTCTAACCCAAGATTAGCAATTCCTTGCGCATTCGATGAATTTATCCTCAACCTCTAATAGTGTTTCTACAATTTTCGGGTCGAATTGATTACCCGAACCTTCTTTAATAATACTGACAGCATCCTTGTGGGGTATGGCTTTTTTATAACAACGCTCACTGACCAGGGCATCGTAAACATCAACTACCGCTACTATGCGGGCAGATAAAGGTATTTCTGCGCCTTTAAGTTTATCCGGATACCCCCGGCCATCCCAGCGCTCGTGATGGTAACGGCAAATATTATAGCAATGCTTTAAATATTCATCTTCGCCAACCTCTATTAAAGATTGTATCACCTTTCCGCCTATTATGCTATGACTTTCTATAATTTGGAATTCTTCTTTATTTAGCCGGCCCGGTTTCAATAATATATTATCCGGAATACCGATTTTACCAATATCGTGTAAAGGCACTGCTTTAACTAAAGCGGTGGGGGCGTTTTCTTGTAATTCCTTGCCATAAGGGCCGCCACTGCGCAACAATTGCAAGACCAGTAAGCGCGCCAGCTCTCTGGTACGTTTAACATGCTGGCCCGATTCCAAGCTACGGTATTCGATGAGGTTGGCCATTGTATCTAAAAAATGTTCCCTGGTTACCAGCAGCTCATTAGCTTTTTGATCTACTAAGCCTTCCAGTTTTTCTCTATATTGAGTAAGTTCTATTTGATTAGCTACCCGCAAGCGCACTATTTCCGGCTCGAAGGGCTTGGAAATATAATCCATAGCCCCAGCGCGCAAGCCCTGTATTTCCTGATTGGAAGCTGTAATAAAAATGACCGGTATTTTGTTTAAAACGGGGTCTGCTTTCATAAAGGATATCACGCCGAAGCCATCTAACTCTGGCATCATTACATCAAGTAAAATCAGGTTAGGTTTAATGCTGGAGTTGACCAAATTCGATATAGCTTCTATACCATTCTGCGCTTGCTCGATCTCATAAGTATCGGATAGTATTTCTTTCAGAATTATACGGTTTGTTTCAATATCATCCACTACGAGTATGCGTGTTAAAGCATCGTTCATTTTATTCCCTCCATTTCCAGCAATTGTTCTATAGAACCTACGGTCTGGGTTACCGTTTCATCTAGTTTGCCAATAAGCGGTAGCGGAGAAATTTCTATTTTTGCATGTTCGGTAATTTCATCTAAAACCGCCATTAAACCGCTTAAGCCTAGATTAGCTGCCATTCCCCACATAGTGTGGGCTTTTTGCGCCATTGCCTTATATTCTTTTTTTTGCATATACTCTATCATTTCATTCGCTAAACCGCGTATCGAAAAATTGCGTAATAAAGTAAAATATAATGCTTTATTATTCATCACACGAGAGAATCCGCCAAAAACATCGATCATCGGCAAAAACATATCGTAGTTTTTTGCATCTTCTTCTTGCAAAAAACCGTTATAAGCTACAGATATATCAAAATCATTTGCCTGGCTGGCCATTGGACGCGCTGCTTGAATAGCTTTTTCTGCATCAGATTTGTCCTTTTCAGTTATTCCTAAACATTCGTTAATGGTATTGATAATAACAGAGGGGAAAAGCGGCTTGGGTATAAAAAGGTTAACGCCCGCAGCCACTGCCTCTTGCTCTATTTGCCTCCAGGGTGTACCGGAAATCATAATAATAGGCGCTGTATCGCCAACCATAGCGCGAATTTTTTTCGCTAATTCTATGCCGTTCATTTCCGGCATTTGCCAATCCACAATAAATATTTTGAATGGCTTTTCAACACGCTTTTCGATCATAGCCAGCGCCTGTTGCCCGCTCTTTGCCACTTCGCAGGGTACTTTCACAGCAGACATAACCGCGAGAAAATACTCTCGGATATCTAAAGAATCGTCTATTACCAAAACATTTATCTCGCTGCGGCTAATATTGCCGGTAAGCGTATGTTCAATTTGATAGCTGCTTTTTTGCAGCTTCATGGTAAAGGTGAAAACAGACCCTTCGTTGATCACAGAATCTACCTTAATATCACCGCCCATCATATTAACTATATGTTTGCAAATAGCCAGCCCCAAGCCTGTTCCGCCATATTGGCGGGCAAAACCGCTGTCGGCCTGATCAAAAGAGTTGAAAATTCGGTTTAAATAAGTTTTAGAAATTCCAATACCATTGTCTATCACTTGCACCTGCAAGGTATGTACATCTCCCTTAACCGCTAAAAGACTTACATGCATTTTGATCATGCCGCCATTAGGTGTAAATTTTATAGCATTGGACAATAAATTGGTTATCACCTGGCTAATTCTTAACTCATCGCCGATTAAGGATCGCGGCACATCTGTATCTATATTGATTACTAAGTCTTGCTGCTTGTCTAGAGCAAGGCTATTTAAAACATCAACTACATTCATGAGCATCTGTTCGAAATCGAACTCATCCATAGATAGCTTAAGCTGGCTGGTTTCTAATTTAGACATATCTAAAATATCTTTTATAACACCCAATAAATGTTTTGAAGCTTCATATATATTATTTAAGCAATAATTCTTTTTTTCTGTTTCTTTTGTACCAAGAGCAATATCTGTCATGCCGATAATGGCATTCATGGGCGTACGCATTTCATGATTCATGCGGGAAAGGAAATCGAGCTTAGCCCGGCTGGCTTGATCTGCCATCTCTTTAGCTTCAGATAAAGCGCTTAACAAATAATACTCTCGACTTTGGCGACTAATAATACCGGAAAATAAAGCCGCCAAAGTTTCGCCCAAACCGATATCATTTTCTGTCCAGCCCATATGATGCGGATACTGCACAAAATCTAACAAACCCCAAAAATTATCTTCACAAAAAACGGGGAAGAACAGACGATCATTGTAATCTAAGCCATAACGCGCACTTATATCTAGGCGATTTGTATCATCGATATATTTATAGAAAATGTCTCGCTTGATCAATGCTTCAGTAATCCGTGCTTCTTTATCCTCTAATAGCTTCGTTAAGCCAATATTAGAGGTCATCAAGTGTGCATTCTCATACCATTCATATCTACAGGAAAATGCTTGTTGTTGATAATTCAACAACATCACCCGGCAAAGTCCAAGATGTTCTCCAATCATTTGCAAAGAACGAGTGATCATCGCATCTGTCTCGTTTTTACCTATAAATAAGCGGCAAATATCTGCGATTAACTTCTGTTGTAATACTGGCGAGCGTTTTGGCTGGGAAGGCGCAAGAGTTTTCATGAATATCCACCTTTCAGCAAGCCTATTAAAAAATCATCATTTAGGCTATGCTAATTATACCATAATAGAATCGATTTTTCCACATAATAATTTTAATATCCCTCAAACTTCTAAAAATTAATGATCGTAATATTAACATATTTCGAAAAAAACAGTGTAAATTATGGGGTAATTTTGAAAACATATAATAAAAATTAATTTTATCTTAAAAACATGTTGATTATGTTGAAAAATAATTCGCTTAAAAAATTTTTACAATATCTCTTGACATCTAATATTATATGACATATAATATTAAACAGCATCGGATATGAATGAGGTGAGGCCATGACATTCAATCCCAGCGCGGCGCTGCTGGACGCCCTGGTGCTCTCTGTAGTAGAACAGGGTGATATATACGGATATAAGATCACGCAAACGGTACGTTCAGCTTTGGATATTTCTGAATCGACGCTTTATCCGGTACTGCGCCGCTTAGAAAAAGACCAATGTTTGGAGGTCTATGATGTGGCTTATTCCGGACGCAACCGCCGCTATTACCGCATAACCAGCCGCGGCAGGGCCCAATTGATGCTGTATCGGCAGGAATGGGCGGAGTATCAAAATAGCATCAATACGATTCTGGAAGGAGGCGGCAAAATTTGAGTACAGAAGAAAAAATAGCTTATTTGGCAGAATTACGACGTTTGTTACAAATACTACCAGAAGACGAGCGTAATACAGCACTTACTTATTACGAAGAGTATTTTGACGATGCCGGAATGGAAGAAACGGAAAGGGTAATAGGCGAATTGGGGCCCGCGCGCATACTGGCCGATCAAATATTGACCGGTTATGGGCGCGGTTATCTGGATACTTCGCCTAAGAGTTCTCATGCTCAGGTACCGGCCCGCCTGGAAGATGCCGCCAAGGCGCGGCAAGAGGAAGAAGCTCATTCTCATACTACAGCTAAGCAAGCCGACGCTAAAAAAAGTAGCGCAGCGAATACATCTACCAAAAGCAGCGGTTCTTCCGTGCTACTAACAGTTATCTTAATTATCTTAGCTTTACCTTTATTACTGCCCCTAGTGCTCACAGTATTTGGCTTATTGATTGGTTTAGCAGCGTTGATCTTCGGTTTGGGCCTTGGCCTGGGCGGTGCGGTTTTAGCTCTTTTTTTAGCAGGAACAATAGTACTGATTAGTGGTTTTGGCATGATGGCAATACATTTTTTAGAGGCTTTATTAACCTGCGGAATAGGGCTTACCTTATTGGGCCTTGGCATGTTGATGTTATTATTATGTTGGTTTATGCTAATTAAAGTTATGCCGGCGGTATTACGCTTTTTGCTGTTATTAGTACGCTGGCCGTTTGAAAGGCGGGTGGCGCGGGCATGAAAAAGTTTAGCGGTTTCTTATTGATTTGCGGAGGCTTACTGTTTATTGGCGGCTTATTACTTGTTTTAACCAGTATGGTTTTAGGCAGCGACCTTAGCCTGGTACAGGAAAATCTAAATAAAATTGGCGCAACAAATGTGGGTGGATTATTCGAAAAAAGGGAAATGCCCAATTACAGTGATCAGTACTGGCAGGAATGGGAAGCTGATGTGCCTGTGCCTGTGCCTGTGCCTGTGCCTGCGCCTATTGCAGAACCAAGTATTTTACCAGTGCCAAAGCTTATGCCAGAAGAAAATCCTCTGCCAGAGCAGTTGCCAGATGAGCATATTGCTTATGAGATAAAAAACCTGGATTTCGATTTTGGTTTGGGAGATGTACATATTATTGGAGGAGAGGATTTTGCTCTTATTTATGGAAATAATAATACATATCACTATTTTACAGAACATAAATATGGAAATACCTGGAGTATAAAAAGCAATCGCCTTAAATGGCAGTGGATTGTCCCCTGGCAAATTAGGCAAGATGAAATAAAGCTTACCGTAGTGCTGCCATACGACTTTTTTGCCGAAAATATCAATATTGTGCTGGGCGCAGGAAACATGCAATCTCAACACTTGCAAGCCCTAAAAATGAATATAGAAGTTGGTCTTGGTAATTGTCAAATCAGCGGTTTGAATACAGAAAATGTAAAATTAGCGGTAGGGGTTGGTAATCTTCTTGTGGGAAATTTCACAGCCGCTGAAACCAGTTTGGAGGTTGGATTGGGCAGTATAGAGCTTGGGTTGATCACAGCGCTTGAACAATACCGCTGCCAAGTGGAAGTAGGTTTAGGCAATGTGGTATTGGGCAATAATAATTATAGCGGCATAGCCGATTTGATTACAGGAAAAGAAAACGCCCCCTATACCTTAAAAGTGAAATGTGGTTTAGGGAGTGTGAGGATTTTTGAAACATCAGAGGCGAAAATAGAGGTAAAAAAAGGCCCGCAAGGGCTACAAAGCCTGCGGGTGCGGGGTATTAACACAACAATTTGAGAGGAGAATAAAACATGAAAAAATTATATAGAAGTGAGCACTCTAAAATGCTAGCCGGCGTATGCGGTGGCTTGGGGGATTACTTTAATGTAGACCCTACTCTGATACGGCTGGCTTGGGTAGTTATTACTATTTTTCCTTCCTGCGGTTTTGGATTATTAGCATATATAATAGCAGCTATAGTTGTTCCTGTAGAAAGCAGAGTTCACTAATTCATTATACTACTTAAAAAATCTGCTATTTCTTGTACAGCCTGCCGTACCGGCCAAGAAAGCTCTAAACCAAATTCCGTACTTAGTGGTTGTATGCCCAAGAGCAGTGTATTCATTAATCCTTTACGTTCCAAATAATGTAGCATAATAGAAAAAGGTAGCATATGAGTAGAAAAACCGGCGCCGCTAAGTTCATCTTTTGCCAACAAAGCTATTTGACCCGGTTTGAGGCCTAAATTTGCGGCGTCTACCGTCAACAGCAGCGAAGGGGCAAAATCGCCGATCACCCCGGTAAAGTTCTCCGGCGCACTGGAACCGGCTATCAATAATACTTTAGTATTATCCCACTTATATTTTGTTAATTCATTTATAAGTAACATGCCGGCAGAGTCGTCACTATTTAGCGGGCTGCCAATACCTAGTATTACATATTTTTCAGCCATTTTAAGGGCGGGAGCTAAAGTCTCCCGCCAATTAAGCTTCATATACGCATGTTCTCCAATTCTACTTTATCCATACTGCTCAATTCTATACGCGGCGTTAAAGTGATACAACCTTTGTTGCAGCTTTCCGTGCATTGCCCGCAAAAAACGCAATGAGCCATGTTTAAGCGGCACACAAATTGCTTATTCTCTTTTGTGCCCACATTTTCAATGGTAATAGCATTAGCAGGGCAATCGCGCACACAAAGTTTACAACCGATACAATCTGTAGCGTTAAAAACCAACTTACCACGGTAATTGGCGTCTATTATCATTTCACCTTTAGGATAGGAAATGGTAGCGGGCTTTTTTAATAAATGCTGCAAAGCATTACCGGCTATCCTTCCCGGCATACGTCGGCTCATTATGGCAACACTCCTCTCAGTATCAGGTTAAGCACCAATTGAAAAATTGCCAATGGGGTAAGTATGCGCCAACAAAACTGCACCATCTGTTCAATACGTACACGCGCCATCACAGCACGGAAAAGAGCAAGTACAAATAGAATAATTAAAGTACGCACTACATAGAGCAATAAGCCCAAGGCGGGGTTGGCGCTGTAAAAGGGAAGGAATATCGCTGCAATTATCGAAGATATCACAACCAGTTCAGCGTCTATAGCCACCCGAAAAATAGCATAAAGCCGACCGCTGTATTCCACAAAAGCACCGGTAACAATCTCTGTTTCCGCCTCCGGCATATCAAAAGGCACCCGTTCCAGCTTACCTTGGCAGGCTATTAATGCCACCGCCAAAGCCGGTATATTTAGTAATACATGTAGCGGATGCAGGCTATAATAATAAGCCAAGCCAGAAAGAGACCAAGTTCCGGCCAGCAGAGCCGGGGCTAAGAGGGCCATAAATAACGGCACCTCGTAAGAAAAAAGCTGTGTTAGTACGCGCACCGAACCGATAGTAGCATATACGCTGGTAGAATACCACCCTGCTAAAAAGAAGGTGAGGGTGGGCAAAGTCAACAGATACAAGAGCATGATCAAATCGCCCTCTAAAGGATAAACAGCGCTTATTTTATATGTTGGCACACAAAGATAAGCCGCCGACACCGCTGCCAGCGCCACCACCGGCAAAACGGGGAAAAACTTTTTCTCCGCCCCCTCCGGTATAATAACTTCTTTCCCCAATAGCTTTAAGAAATCTGCCAAAGGTTGATACCAGGGTGGGCCCTGACGATTTTGTAAGCGGGCTACCATTTTACGATCTAAAAACTCAAAAATAAGGCTATATACACCCAGAAATAAAAAACCCGGAAATATCAGTATTTGGCATACGGCCCAGAGCATAGCCAAACCACCCTTCTTTTATTCTGTCATTTGTCGATTGTTAATTTTGTTATATCAACGCCGCGTTTTTTATACCATTCTATACTATATTCGCGCAGCCGGCGCCAATCCCACAGCATTTGCCCTCCATTTTCCTGTTTTAGCACAAAAGAGCGGTCGGTGCAGGAATAACAAGGGTCTATAGCCGCAATAATTATCGGTACATCTGCTAAATAATCGCCTTCCAACATATGCGCCATACCATGCCAGTTAGCTTCGCTGGCTGCACGTACCCGTACGCGATCTGGCTTATCTGTACCATTGGCCCTTACATAATGCATATCTTCGCCGCGTGGCGC
>WRKD01000223.1 GCA_009778255.1 Bacillota bacterium | reverse complement strand
ACCTCAATTAGTTCAAAAACATTATTTAAAACATGCACTAAAATCTTTTCAAAACCAATTAATAAAGCCCATGTAACATAATAGAAAATGTGTTACATGGGCTACAATTTAAAGGAGGAACATATTATGGCAACAACCCAACCTATTAGAAACAAAAACCAAATCCGCGCTCTGGCAGATTACTATCTGCATAAGGGCCAATTGCGTAATCAAGTCCTCATCGTCCTTGGCGCTCATACCGCGCTAAGAATCAGCGATCTACTACGCCTAACCTGGGATGACGTCTACGATTTTGAGCGGGGGCGCGTTCGCGCCTGCTTCAGCGTCACCGAGAAAAAAACTCATAAAACTAAGACCATAGCGCTCAACAAAACTGCCATCAGCGCCCTTGCTATATTAGCTATACAGGCTGCCCAAAAGGGGCGCTTTCTAATTGAGAACCCCAATACCCGGAAAGCCATCAGCCGTATTCAAGCCTACCGGCTGATCCGCGCCGCCGCAGAAGCTTTGGAATTTGAAAGCCGTGTATCATGCCACTCATTGCGTAAAACTTTCGGCTATCACGCCTGGAAGAGTGGCGTATCCCCTGTGGTCATCATGGAAATCTATAATCATAGTTCCTTAGCTGTCACCCGAAGATATTTAGGGGTTACGCAAGATGATAAAAACGCCGTATATCTTTCATTGAATCTGTTTAACTGTGCTTAATTAAACCCAATCATTAAAACCACATACTCAAAGGCATTTTCTAGTGGCGTAGAACTTTGACATATAAATTATACACTAAATACATTATTCCTGCAAGTATTAAAAATTATTTTCTCCAAATGCCTACAATAATAGCAGAATTTTTGCTATTATTAATTATTTTGTTAAACATAATCTGCACAATTATTTATAGTAAATGCGAATTCTCAACGTACATTTATTTCAATACGTCCATTAATAGCATACCTGACTTAGTCTGTGCCTAAATATTCTGTGGAAGGCTATAGGAGTTACATATTAATAAGTTTGTGTGAATATAAAAGGTTGCAGCGCATTTTATTGCAGTAGAATATTAAGAAAATATTAAGATTTATGCGTTCTATTGGAGTAGAATACTTCTTGATTTTGAATTATAATGAATAGTAGATCAATTATGAAAAAATGTCAGCCAACTCATATCTATAATTCTTTGAACCCCATTATTTTTAAAGCATTTATCCGAAGATTTCTTTGTTTGATAGATGCTTTTAATCATCACTTAGAGACAATATATCCTCATATAAGACACCTTTAGCTGCGTTCATGTTGAAAAGTGTCATAAATTTCTTTCGTCAAACAATTGAAATTTGAACGCATGTTCGATATAATGTAAGTAAGATAATTAGCTGAAAGGCTATATAAAAAAAGGAGGCGGTTATATTGGTTATTTTACAGGTAAGTGCAACAGCTGATGAGATGAACAAACCTATTATTTGCCCAAAATGCAATCGTGGGAAAATCGGCAATATACCCGCGTGGAGCAATGCGGATATTTCGCGGCGCGGAAGACACCCTCCGGAGGAACGGCTGGAGTGCCTTCAAGTAAAATGCCCGGTATGCGGTTCGCTATGGGCAGCCAGAACTGAATAATATTATTGGGTACTGAGATAAATACCCGGTGAGGGTTGCGCTTGCGGGCAATAATACCACACCTTTCTAGCACATAGCACCAACCGCCGGAAACGGAAAGAGTTAGGAGCATGGCAGATAGCTTTCAAAGCTATTGCTATGCTCTTTTTTAGTTCCCGTTTTGCTTTGAAAGCAGAACGGAGGACTAATGAAAATTAGCTTAACTTTGCAGCTCAGGTGCCGTAGCCCCCCGCTTCTATCTGAATTTAACCTATAAAAATTCAGATTGGAGTGAGGAAAATGTTTGATAATTGCAATCCATATACCCTACGGATGGAGAACATCCAGGGCTTAACTCGTTATTTCGTTTCTTTTATGGATGAACAAAGCATCATGCAGGAAATTGAGGTATCCCGCCCTGTCTATGTGGAGTTTTTGAGCTTTATTAAAACTGAGCGCAATTTGCGGCGATGGGATGAGCGGCACATTGAGCAAAGCGACTTGAGGGATGAAACTCTTTATAGTAAAGCAATCGATCATCCTAAAAGCATTGAAGATACTGTTTTTGATGATATGCGCGATGAACAATTGAGGCTGGCTATACAGTGTTTACCAGAAATTCAGCGGCGGCGGTTTATTCTGTATCACGAATTCGATCTTACATATGAGCAGATTTCGGAAATGGAGGGCTGCACCAAAGTAGCCGTCAAATACGCCATTGATAAGGCGAAAACAGCCATAACAAAAAAACTTGAAAAATTATCGGAATAGGGGCTTAACTTTTGGCTTCTGAAAGTGGAAACAGGTGAGAGGGTAATTCCTCTTACCTGTTTTCCGCTTTTGGGCGGTAAATAGGCCGCACTTTGAAAATTTCACAACCATTCATCAAGTACTTTCCCATTGCTATTGCTATCAGAGCATAAGCCAGTTAGCGGTTGCGCCATGATGCCGTTCCGGCACACAGGAAGCAGGGTCACAATTATTTGCCTGTTAATCCTATCCGGCACGGTGAGCGAGAACCTTCCGGCTATTAAAATCGGGTTGCCCCCGGTTGGGCGATAACAGGCAATGGGGCGATACTCCTGTCCGGCCATAAAGTCGAGCGTTGAAGCGGTATATACCGTAATCCGTCGCAACAAGTGGGGGCAGCTCGGAGCGATCCTCGGAGGGGTTAGTACCCGTGGGTGGTTTAGCAAACCGCCGCTTGATGACTTCCCAAGTCTTGGGGTGTCGAGGACAAATAAAGGCAATTGTTTATTTATTATCCATGCGCAAGCCTGGCATTTAATAGGGCTATTTTTGCCTATGCTGTTTTTACAACAATAGCCGGGCTTGCGTTATGGGCTACATACAAGGGGGTGGGGTTTGTGGAAAGGACAATCAAGCGCGGCGATATCTTTTATGCCGATCTGTCATTTGGTGTCGGCTCAGAACAGGGCGTTTTTCGCCCTGTTCTTATAATCCAAAATAATACCGGCAACAAACACAGTAAGACGGTTATCACCGCCATTATCACCAGTAAGACTGCAAGTAAAACAAAAATGCCCACGCATTGCCTGATTAATGCGCAGCAGGGGCTTTACATGGATTCTCTTGTTCTGCTGGAGCAAATACGGACGATTGATAAAAGTAGGCTAAAAGAGTATATTGGCACGTTAAATATTGAGGTTATGAGCAAGGTAAACCGGGCGCTGTCGGTTAGTGTGGGATTAAAGAAGTATGCGGCAAAGGAGGAAGATGCCATATGAAAACGATTTATGGTAATGAAATTATCAACGTAAAATCTGAGCATGGTGTCGCTGCCGCCTTGGAAGCCAAACGTATTGCCGAAAAGTATCAAAAGGATTTTCTTAACTGTTATGATCTGGTTGGGATTATGAATGTGGGTAAAAACAATGTGCGGGAGCTGATGAATAGCAGAAGGTTTCCCACGATTGAGATTGGCAATAGAAAAGTCATTAGCGTTATCAGCTTTGTCATGTGGTCGCTGGAAAATAATAATGCTGTTTTGCACCTTTGACATCCATATTACTGCCACATATAATTAGTCTTGGGACTATTTATGTGGCATAAAGAAAGGAGTATTCACATGCCACGAAAATTGAAAAACATAGAAAAGAAAACAGGTCGCAGAGGTAATAACGAAGGTTCCATCTATCAGCGAAAAGATGGTCGCTGGTGCGCTCAGGTTACGGTTGGGTACAGGGATAACGGCAAGGCTATCATTAAGTATGCTTATGGCAGTTCCCGCCAGGAAGTCGCTAAGAAACTCGCAAAATTTACAAATGAGGTCTTTGAGAATGGTTATACTGCCTTCGCTCCCAGCGATACCAAGATGTTCTATCCTATGCTTGAGGATTGGTTTTTCACATTCAAGGAGCCGGTTATCGGTTCTGCTACATCTGAAAAACTGCGAAATTTCATAAAAAACCATATCAAACCGGAGTTTGGGAATCTTGAGGTGCATCAGGTGGATTTGTTCAGACTCCAGAGGTTTTTCAACGGTTTGTCCAAAAAGGGGATTTGCTTGCAGTCGATAAAACATATAAAGCAACTGCTTAACCAGTTTTTTGAGCAGTACTTAATGAAGCAGGGGCTTGTAAAGGAAAACCCTTTGGAGAGCGTCAAAATCCGCAGCAATGAGCGGGATGATAATGATCGGGATAATTTGGCACTATCGCCGGAACTTAGGACAGTGGTTTTATCAAAGTTGGAAGCGGAACCTGTTCTTAAGCCGATACTGACCGTTTTCATGCTCACGGGAATGCGCCCCGGTGAACTGATCGCCCTCAAATGGCGGGATGTTGATTTTGAAAAATCCTCAATCTCCATTAGGCTAGCAGCCAGTCGTGAAATTGAATTCGATGATGATGGTAATGTAAAAGAGCGCAGGCAGATCATATCGAATACCAAAACCGTCCTCAGCGTCCGTTCTTTTAAAACCGCTGATAATGTGATGCTATGCCTGCAAGATTGGATGGATTATCTGAAGCAGCAAGAGGCAAAAACAGGTATTGACTTCACTTCTGCCGATTGCTATGTGTTCAGCACCAGAAAAGGTGAGATGAGAGGCTATAGCGGTCTCCGCAGTATGCTTGGGCGTTTCCTTGTAAATAACAATCTTGAGGGGTATGGCATAAATCTTTATACTTTTCGCCACACCTTTGCCACCATGCTTTTGGAGGAAAGGGAGAACCCCAAGATTGTTTCCGAGCTGATGGGTCACTCAAAAGTTCTGACAACGCTCTCGATTTACAGCCACGTCATTTCCAAATCTGTTTACGAAAGTACGGCAAAAACTCTTGACCGAGCTTATCAATGTTTGCTGCCTGAAAAAGAAAAAACAGACAAACCATGCACCGGTTCATCTGCTTTAATCCCTCTTCAAATTGACAGAAGTTTTGACAGTAATTCACTTAATTTCAGGCAATTTTAGAGGGGAAAAGTGGAGCCACTGACCAGGATTGAACTGGTGACCTCATCCTTACCAAGGATGCGCTCTACCTACTGAGCTACAGCGGCAAGCTGGGATTTAAGGCTTTGAAGTTGAAAACTACTGTCAAAAATATCTTAAACTACTGTCAAATGCGGCGAGGCTAAATATAGGCCGTCCGTCCTTACCAAGGATGCGCTCTACCTACTGAGCTACAGCGGCAAGCTAATATATCTTTGTAGGTGCTGAAAAATATTATACAATACTTTTCTCGCCTTGGCAAGTCTTTTATAAAGCAATCTCAATATAAACCTCTGCCAGTTCTTCAGCACATAAACATACAGAGTATCCTTTTAATAGTTGCAGTGGGTTAAGTTGCCAAGAACCGCATACAGCGGCAACACCATCATTTTTTGCTACTGAAAAATTTGCAAGTTTATCTGGAAAACCATCGCCCCTACATTTAATAACGCTTTCCTTTGCACTCCATATATCAAAAAAACTCTTTTGCCCATATTTTTCAACCACTACATATTCTTCGGGATGATACCAGCGTTTTGCCATCATTAAATAGTTCCGTTCTTCGTGCAGCTGTATATCTAAGCCTAAAGGTTGCCCACTAAAGGCGCAAGCCCAGTATTCTCCACTATGTGATAAAGAAAAATGCACTTGACGGCAATGAGGGAAATATGGCTTTCCCCCCGGCAACTTGGCTATTACAAAATCTCCGGGATCACACCTGCGCCACTGAACATATCTATGGGCGCTATTAAGCAGATACTGCATACGAACAGACGGTTTGTTGTCTCGAAACAGGCTTAGCAGTACATCTTGGGCTCGTATTTTTGGCAAATTGCTTGTCATTATCTACTTCTTTGCCAATACCGCTTTAGCAGCCATGGCTATGGATATAGACGTTAATGAATAATACTCTAGAACAGCTTGCGGGCTGCCGCTTTGGCCGAATTTATCTTTAACCCCTAAACGCTGAAAAGGAACATGACAACCGCTTTCCATAAGAGTTTCGGCTATGGAAGAACCTAAACCGCCAATAATACTGTGCTCTTCCACAGTAAGTACAGCCCCGCATGAATTTGCTTGCTCCAGCACAAATTCCGTATCCAATGGTTTGATGGTATGTATATTGGCTACTGTAGCTAAATAACCTTCTTCCGCCAAAAAAGAGGCGGCTTCTAATGCATGGCTTACCATCATACCGGTAGCAAATATCACAATATCTTTACCCGGCGCCTCAACTACACCCTTGCCCAGGTGAAAATGATAATCGCTGCCGTGTATAACCGGTAAAGCCAGCCTGCCCAAACGCAAGTAAACTGGTCCTTTATGCTTAGCCGCCGCCTGCACCGCTTGAGCAGTTTCCGGACCATCGCAAGGTGAAATCACCGTCATATTTGGTAAAACACGCATTAAAGCAATATCTTCTATAGATTGGTGGCTGCCGCCATCTTCACCCACGCTTATACCGGCATGAGTGGCGGCTATTTTCACATTCATAGCAGGGTAAGCAATGCTGTTACGAATTTGTTCGAAAGCCCGCCCTGTGGCAAATACAGCAAAGCTACTGATAAAAGGTATTTTGCCAGTGGTCGCCAGCCCTGCTGCTATTCCGGCCATGTTCTGTTCTGCTATACCAACATTAAAAAAGCGCTGCGGCGCCACCATGGCAAAATCAACCGTTTTAGTCGATTTCGAAAGATCGGCATCCAATACCACAACATTTTCATTTTCTTCCGCTAAAGCAGCCAAGGCTTGCCCATAAGCTTCGCGGGTAGCTATTTTTTTTATTTCGCTCATATACTTACCTCCTTGTAAAACTGGTAAATAAGGCAAATAAGGCCATTGTTATTTCAGTTCCGCCAAAGCTTGAGCGGCTTGGGCGGCATTAGGCGCATTACCATGCCACCCGGCTTTATTCTCCATAAAGCTCACACCTTTGCCCTTAACTGTTTTAGCAATAATCATTACCGGCTGACCCGTACTCTGCTTTGCCGTAATTAATGCCTGAGCAATAGCCTCCACATCGTGGCCGTCTGTAGTCAATACCCGCCAGCCGAAAGACCGCCATTTTTCATCTAATGGCTCCGGAGAAAGAACATCGCAGATACGACCATCGATCTGTAATCCATTATTATCCAAAAAAGCGATCAGATGATCTAGTTTATAGTGGGCGGCAAACATGGCGGCTTCCCAAACCTGTCCTTCCTGAGTTTCACCATCACCCAGTAGGGCATAAACATAATAAGGGCGGGCATCCAGCCGGCCGGCTAAAGTCATACCGCAAGCTGCAGAAAGCCCCTGACCTAAAGAGCCGGTAGACATATCCACTCCCGGCACTTTATTCATATCCGGATGGCCTTGGAGACGGCTGCCCAATTTGCGCAGGCTGAGTAATTCATCAACAGGAAAATAACCACGTAAAGCCAGCGTTGCATAGAGAGCGGGTGCGGCATGTCCTTTACAAAGCACCACCCTATCACGATCAATCCAGTGAGGATTAGTAGGATCGATATTTAAAGAGTCGAAATATAGCTGTGCTAGAATATCGGCTATCGAAAGAGAACCTCCGGGATGCCCGCTACCGGATTCCGCCAGCATGGTTATTATGCACCTCCTTATTTCTGCGGCATAATTGGCAACAATGTTTGATTTCATGGCATACACCTCTTTACCTGTGGATTTTTTTACGTGGTCTAAGCATCAGAATCAAGATCAGTAAAAGGGCAATTATCGCTATAGCTATATACATAATATATGACAGGCTGCGAGCCGTATCATCCTCCCAACCCGCTTGCAGTACAATATTTTCGCTTATCGGCATACCAAAATCGAAGTGGTTTCCATCCAAATACCAGCCGTTAAAAGCATAGCCCTCTTTTATAGGATTAGAAGGCTTTAGTATCTGCTCGCCATCTGTACAGATAATAGCTTCAACCGCACTTCCGCCATTGCTCTCAAAAAATACGGTATACTCGGGAGGCTTGTTGCTTTGCTGGATTTTAATAAATTTATATTCTGCGCTATAGATAAAAGGATTATCACGGCTATATATTATTCCTTCATCTCCTGGGTCTTTGTTTTCGGCATTGACCCAATAGGTGTAAATATCTGGCAAACTGATATTTAAGCTATTTGGTTTGTGAATCGCGCCAAGAGTAGCTTGTGCTGTTAGTGACCCTCTGCTATGAGATATCTGTGCCAGTTCATTATCCTTAAGCATAATCCCGTATTCAGTGCCCATAAAAACACAATCGCCGTCACTTGCTATTTCTATACCTACAACAAACATGGCAGAGCCCCCGGTGGATATAAAAGTGGGCGAGGCTTGATCGGTAACTTTTAGTAAATCAATATCTGCGCCGTTGCTGTTGGTAGAAACTGAGATAACCACCGGTTTTGCCTCACCTGTAACGATCAAACTTCCCTCTGTGATATAAAGGCCAGTATGATCTTCGCCAAAAAACTGTGGGCTGCCTCCACTAACTATTAAATCACCAGAGCTAATATATGCACCTGCACCAGCGCCTTCTGACGCTCCCACATTCGCGTTAACACCGGCATTTCCTTTGCCAGATTGAAAAGCCGCGCTTCCATTAACAATTACATTAGTATTGACCGCATATAAACCGCTATTATTTGATAAAGCAGTTCCGTTACTCTCGCCTCCGCCTATTATCTTAACAATTCCTTCGGCTTTCACAGTCACTGATATTTTTTCAGAAGCGGAATTATCAAACACCAAGGCAGGATAGCCTTTTTTATCGACCATGCCACCTTGGAGAATAATATTTCTTAAGTTTAAATCCAGATCATTTCTTCTGCCTCCGGCGCTTATTATAAAAGAGCTTTCCCCTTTTGCACCAGATAAAGAATAATTGTTGCCATCTATTTTAAGCCCGGTTAAAGCGTCCGGAAGTTTAAGCTGCCCTACAACATCAGATTCTAGGGTAATACTATTGTTATCACCGGACCAAGTTTTGATGATATCATCTATAAAATCATACCACTGATTTTGATTTTCGATAATAATACTTGCATCCGCCGCATATGCTACTACGCCAAAAAAAGGCAATAACACAAGTAGCACTGCAATTACCATTGGCATACATACGAGTTTTTTATTCTTCATTACATACACCCCTTGCCTGAATGATTCTCCACAAACTACCGGTTTTCCTTCATACTGTTACTTAGCTGGTTTCATAACTGTTATTTATCTGTCTTCATCCTGATGAGCTTAATGCTTATTAATTCTTCTTCGGCCTACCCTTTCCTCTCTTCTGTTGCCCTTCTTTATCCGGGCATTCCCGATTAGGGCATATTTTTTGCGTTTGTCCGCCGCGGTTATTCCTTATTGAAAGCTGTGCGCCGCAGCTAGGACATTTTTCCTCTACAGGCATATCCCAAGCAACATAAGTGCAATCTGGATAGTTACCACAACCATAGAATATACGGCCTGCCTTGCTTTTGCGTTGCACTATATTGCCGCCACAAGCTAAACATTTAACATTAGTCGGTGTTACGATAGCTTTGGTATTTCGACATTCCGGGAATCCTGAACAAGCTAAGAAACGCCCGTAACGACCCAGGCGATAAACCATGGGTTTGCCACATTTTTCGCAATTCTCTCCGCTTTGCTCCGGTTCTATTACTATTTTTGCCATTTCCCGCTCAGCATGTTCTAAAGTTTGCGCAAAAGGACCATAAAATTCACGTAAAACCTCTACCCACTGTTCACGGCCTTCTTCCACTTCATCCAGATGACGTTCCATTTCAGCGGTAAAATCAACATCCACAATATTGGGGAAGAATTCTTTCATCATATCTACAACTAGCTGCCCCAATTCTGTAGGGAAAAGCTGTTTTTCTTCCCTAGCTACATAATTGCGATTAAGAATGGTATCGATGGTCGGCGCATATGTACTAGGACGCCCAATTGCCAGTTCTTCCAGGGCCTTAATCAAAGAAGCCTCACTATAACGAGGCGGAGGCTGAGTAAAATGCTGGGTTTCCGAGAGTTTATTAAGAATTAAAGCTTCTCCTTTTGTTACCGGTACTATCACGCCGCTATCTTCTTTTTCTCCTTCTTCGCGGCCTTCATTATATACCTGGGTATAACCTGCGAACTTTAAAACATTGCCCGTAGCACGAAAAAGACAGCCTGCCGCCATCACCTCAACTGTATGCACATCGAAAATAGCCGCACTCATTTGACTGGCGACAAAACGTTCCCAAATCAATTTATATAACTTATATTGCTGAGTAGTAAGATATGGTTTTATTTGTTGGGGAGAATACTCCACCTGTGTGGGACGAATAGCCTCGTGAGCGTCTTGGGTTCGGCCTTTGCCGCTACTGTATTGATTAGGTTTGTTTGGCAAATAGTCTTTACCGTAACGTTGCCCTATATACTGACGTACAGCCTCTACAGCGCCTTCTGCAACACGTACCGAATCTGTACGCATATAAGTAATAAGACCAGTAACCACACCGCCTACCGCAATACCCTCGTATAACTGCTGAGCGGTTTGCATAGTTTTACGCGCTGTTAAGCTTAAACGCCGTGAAGCTTCTTGTTGCATAGTACTGGTAGTAAAGGGTGGGGCTGCACTCTTTTTCTTTTCGCGTATATTTACCGCACTAACGCAAAAAGCGGCTTCTTTTAGCCGAGTCAGTAAGTCGTCTACCTGTTGTCTATTGGCGAGCTCTGCTTTTGCTCCGTCTACCTTAACCAGCTTAGCAACTAATTCTCCAGAAGAGGTTTGTAAATAGGCAGTAAGTGTCCAGTATTCCTCTGTGATAAAATCGCTTATTTCCTGCTCACGGTCGCAAATTAACCGTACTGCCACCGTTTGAACGCGCCCGGCGGAAAGCCCTTTCTTAAGTTTTTTCCACAGTAAAGGGCTTAGTTTATAACCCACCAATCGATCTAAAATCCGTCTTGCCTGTTGAGCATCTACCTTATCTATATCTATTTTGCTTGGCTCGCGTACTGCTTTTTTCACAGCTTCACCAGTTATTTCATTAAAGCGGATGCGGCAATTAGGGTTATCTACTCCCAAATACTGTTGTAAATGCCAAGCTATCGCTTCGCCTTCCCGGTCTGGGTCGCTGGCAAGCAAAATACGATCGACCTTTTTGCTTTCATCTTTAAGTGTTTTTATTATATCGCCTTTACCGCGAATAGTAATATAATGCGGAGTAAAATCGTGCTCGACATCAACACCGAATGAGCTTTTAGGTAAATCACGTATATGTCCCATGCAAGATTTCACCGTGTATTGCTTGCCCAAAAACTTCTCTATGGTCTTGGCTTTGGTTGGCGATTCGACAATGACCAGTGTTTTCATACATACCTCCGTTATCTTCTTTGATAAAATTTCCCCGGCAACTGACGCACCAAGCCGCGTATCTCCCACATTGTCAATAATGCCGCCAGTTTATTGGCAGGCCAGCCGGAAGCAGCCAGTAATTGATCAAAATGTACAGGCAAACTCATTTGCAGTAAGAGTTCCCGTTCTTCAGCTGCTAACTGCGGATATTTTTCGTTCTCCTTAGCCGTACGCACCGGTTTAGGAGCATCCAAGTATTCTCTCCAAACGTCCTCCGCTGTTTGCACCAATTTGGCGCCCTGTATGATCAAACGGTTGGTCCCACGGCTTACGGAGCTGGTAATAGGGCCGGGCACGGCAAATATATCTCTACCCTGTTCCAGTCCATGATCAACCGTAATTAGAGTACCGCTTTTTTCACCGGCTTCTATCACTAATACTCCCCGGGAAAGGCCACTAATTATACGATTGCGCAAAGGAAAGTTATAAGTAGCCGGAATCGAGCCTACTGGAAATTCGCTTATTACCGCACCATGCTCGATAATGCTGCCATAGAGCTTGATATGCTCTCGTGGATAAATATTATCCACTCCACCGCCTAGTACTGCCAAAGTTTTCCCACCGGCAAGTATGGCATGCTGATGGCATATACCGTCGATTCCTCTGGCCATGCCGCTTACTATCCATAAGCCTTGAGCTGCCAGATCTCGTGAAAGCATTTCCGCAACCTGATAACCATAACCGCTGGCTCGCCGAGAACCTATCATTGCTAAGCAAATATCGTCGTCTGTAGGCAATTCGCCTTTATAGAACAAGAGCGGCGGCGGAGCGAATATTTGCCGCAAAAGCATCGGGTAATGGTCGTCTTCTAATGTTACAACACCTGCGCCGGAAGCTAAAAAGTTTTCATATACCTGCTCCACCAAGCAGGCGCGTCTGGAAATCAACAATTCTTCGGCTTGGGCAGCTGAAAGCTGTATAAATTGATGCCAAGCTTCCGGTTGACTCCAGGCAGCTTCGGCATTATTATCAAAAGCCGTCAACAGCTTGGTCAATTTAGCTGCGCCCAGTTGATTCAAGCTATGTAAAGCCAACAAATAAGCAAGATCGGGCATATTCTCTCCTGGCGATTATCGCCGACCCTTTCCCTGAATAAGGGTTTTTCCAGTATACACGAATTCCAGCATCGAAAACCATTACTTGGATCAGTTTACTTTTTTCCCTTATAACCGCCCTGTTGTAGAATATTGGAATCGTAATAATACAACAGTTTTTCTTTTGCTCGATACTTAGTAAGGGCTATATCAATCAATTCATCTAAAAGGGCGCCGAAACTACGTCCAGCCGGCTCGAACAGATAAAAAGCTAGTGATCCCGGAATGGTGTTAATCTCATTGATATAGAGTTTTTTGTTTGCGTTATCATAGAGAAAATCTATTCGAGCCACCCCAGCGCCATCTAAAGCCATAAAAGCTCGACGGCTTAGGTCAACAATTTCGTGAGCCAAGGCTTGATCAATATCTGCTGGAATACGCCGTTTAGCCCCGCTCATGCCCTTTTCACCTGAACCCTGAAGATATTTATCGGCAAAAGAAAGCACTTTGGAGGCAATTAAAGGTTCTTCGATACAGGAAACTTCAATTTGCGATCCATAGCCCAATACTGCACAATTCAATTCATTGAGAGGCTCAATAGCAGCCTCTATTAAAAGGCGCTGGGAAAAACTGGCTGCCAGGGTAAGAGCCTCGTCTAATTCTTCGCGGCTGGCGGCAAAGCTGATACCGATAGAAGAACCCAAATTAGCCGGTTTAATGATTACCGGATATGGCAGGGATTGTTCAATATTATTCAATACTTTCTCTTCATTTTCGAACCATTCTTCCCGTCTGAACCAAATACAATCCATCACAGGTAAACCAGCATCTTTTAGTACAGCCTTCATAGCTATTTTATCCATACCTAAAGCCGCGCCCAAAACACTTGGCCCCGCATAGGGTATGCCGGTAAGTTCCAACAAACCTTGCAAGCAGCCATCCTCACCGTGAGTACCATGAAGCACCGGCAAAATCACGTCTAGCGAGCATTGCCAGGTTTGAGCAAATAAACCCTGTTTACCATCTTGTTTAAGTTGCCATTCACCATATGCAGGCGAAAAATACACCTGTTTAAGTCGGCTGAGTAGCAACTGCAGGTCTTGATAATTTGCTAAATCTAAAAGCTCCTGGCCCGTATACCAAAGACCACGCTTACTGATATATATAGGCACAGCTATGTATTTATCTTTAGCAAGAGCGTTTATTGCCTGTAATGCAGAAATAATAGAAACCTCATGCTCCACACTACGACCGCCAAATATAATACCTATAGTTAGTTTATCCATCTATACCTCCAGATAAGTATTATAGCAATAGCCATTGTGTTGTACCGTAAAGCCGACTATCACCTTATAAAACTGTTACAAATAATAACCTCTTACTTGAATTAATCGAATAATAATCAAACTATTCACTGTATGTATCGGGCAAATCGTTTTCAAACATTACCACTGCACCGGGGCGTACAATATTAGCCAAAATTTCTTTCGCTTCTATTAAATCTGCCACTACAGAGTAGCGATCAAGCGGAAAGTGCTCTTTTTGCAAACCAATTTGCAAAGGGAGGCTATGCTTTTTCCCCACTAAAATAATATAATCACACACCTTAGCAGCAGATACAGCAAATTCCAAATTCAGTTCATCCTGCTTTTCGCCTAATTCGACCATACCTGGAGTGATCAGTATTTTTTGCTTTTCTCCCATTTGATTTAGTACATCTAAAGCTGCCGCCGCTCCTAACGGATTAGAATTAAAAGCGTCGTCAATAATAGTATAACCTGAAGAGCTAATCAATTGCATACGATGCGGTATGGGGTCAATAGTACGTATGGCCCGCGCTATCTGCGATAGAGTAATACCCATTTCCGCCGCAACCGCCGATGCGCCTATAAGATTTTCAATATTATGCCGTCCTAAAAGCCGACTGCGAATAGGCTGTTTTTCACCATGAGGGTCTACTAACGTAAAACTGACTCCCTGGGAATTATAATGTACATTCTCAGCATGGTATGAGCAGATATCATCAAGACCATAGCCCACCACTTGGCAAGGGGCCTGCTTGTAGCGGGCGATAATCTCTTCATTATTGAGGTTAAGTACCGCTAAACCATCTGCTGGCAAGGCGTGTATCAATTCAAACTTAGTGTTTGCAATGGCCTCTAGGCTGCCGAAAGTTTCCAAATGCTGTGGGCCGATAGCGGTTAAAATACCTATATGCGGTTGTACCAGATCACATAATTCCGCAATATCCCCACCCTGTTTAGCGCCCATTTCGCAAATAAAGACCTCATGTATCGGTTTAAGCTGTTCGCGTATAACGCGTGTTATGCCCATAGGGGTATTTACACTTTCCGGCGTAACCAGAGTTATATATTTTTCCTCTAATATTGCGGCTAGTATCATTTTACAACTGGTCTTGCCATAGCTACCGGTTATAGCCACTCTCTTGAGCTCTGGTTTCCCCGCAAATATACGCTTGGCTTCGCTTAAATAATTAGCATTGATATGCTTTTCTAGTGGCTGTAGCAGCCAATTGATCAACATTAAATAATAAGCTGAAAAAGCCGGTAATATAGTATACAAAACAATAAACGGTAATAAACGCCTCTTGATGGCTAAAATATTAAAACTTATCATTAAAGCTATTGACAAAAATATTGATACTGTAATTGCAATAAGTAATAGACGCTTTGCTCGCGCTGTCATTACTAACGGCTTTTTAACAACAGGGCGGCGCTTAAGCAATAATAGTATAAGGCAAATCGGTATTAAAACAACAGGGGTAATTAAAAAATCTACCTTCACCAGCCATAATTCCAGTAAACTGCCAATTATGAAAAACAAACTAGGCAGCCAAGCCGACCAATTGCGCCGTATAGATTGACGCTGAATATACCAGCGGTAATAACGATCGTTACGATAGGAATTTTGCTGCAACATATGTAAGTCATACTTTAATTTGCTTGCCAAGTAGAGCTCAAAAACTCCTAAAGGTATGAGCAATAAGCTAAGCTTCCAGATTAACAACACATCCAAATAATCCAACTCCTTGAATTATTTATATGGCGCACTATACTCTCTGTATGATTCCAAAAAAGCTTTCCAGTACACGATAAAAGTAAGATGATTGCTCTAAAAAAGGATAATGCCCCGCGCCCTTAAATAAAACCAGGCCGGAATCTGGTATCAGTTTTTCCATTTTTTTTCCATCTGACAATGGCGTATCGCAGTCATTTTCTCCCCACATCAGCAGGGTTGGGATATTTATATGTAATAATAATGGCTGCAGATCTTCATTAACAACTTTCACAAAAATATTACGCATTACCCCTTGAGCTTTTGCATAATCTCCGGAAGAATGGCGCTTCAGCCATGTAGCAAGCGCCGCGTCACGCCAATGCTTTAAGCCGGGTAGGCTCAGTGCTTTTTTAATTACTTTGAAACTATAAACACGAAAATAATAGCTCAAGCTTCGCTTGGGCCTTAGGCCGGCGGAATCTGCTAGCACCAGTTTTGCGCCAAAACCTCGACTGCCCAATACTATAGCCACACGCCCACCAAAGGAATGACCAAGTATGGATGGGTTTTGTATCTCCATTGCCAAACAGAAATCCTGTATGAAAGTTGCGTAATCCTCTACACCCCAAACAAAAGGCGGCTCGTCACTTTCACCAAAACCGGGAAAATCTACGCTCCATACTTGCATATAGCTAGCAAAATGCTGTTGTAAAGGGGCAAAAACAGAACGTTCCACTCCCCAGCCATGCAAAAGCAGCAAAGGCTCTCCCTTGCCAGCTACATCGTATGCAGTTTTTAGTCCCTGTATTATTGCTTCCATCAGTATTCCGCTCTACTTTTTGTATCCTATATTATAAGCACAAGTATATAAGGAAATCAACCTTTTTTTACTTGTTTCCTTTTATTTAGTATATTCTATAATGAGTAAAACTGAGCATCGTTCCAAAAGAGTACAATGCTCAGTTAAAGTATAGATACTTATAGCTGTTTGTCTACTAGGTAAAATGATCTTTTTTATATCCAGCAGATTAAAAAGAGCACCTCGTCTTCATCGTTAACCAATAGGGTAACTGCTTGCCCCAGTTCAATATTAGCGCGGCTGCCGGGAGTTATTATACCTTTGTCTGCCACAAAGATTTGGCAAGTATCATCCAGCCAGTAATTGCGGCTATCTTGTGAATTGGGGCCTACTGCAATATTACGATAACTATGATAACGAACCAGCGGCTTGGCAGCATTTAGATCTACCGGGGTTTGTGCAGTTTGTCCAGTGCGCGTAGCCACCCAGGAATAAGGGCCGTTATCCACCACCCTATACTTTAAAGCCGTGGTAGAGCCGATAGTACCATTCGCTGTATCTAATAGAAGAACCCAGTTTTCAAGTTCGTTATCTTTTATTGAAAAATAGATCAAAGTATTTTCTTTTGGTATACGGCGTATGCCGGAATCTAGCATAAGGGGCCCATCTACATGCCAAAATGTAAATTCACTCTCTACGGCAGTTTTAACCATACCAATATGTAAACCATCAGTTAACATGTTTTTAATAGGAATCAAATTTTCTTCTTCTGCTTCTGCTAACAAATTATTGAGCATCAAACAAATATCAAGACGGCTGGCCTTGGCTGGGCCTCTAAAATCTAAACCCTTCAACATACCTAGCTCCTGCGCCATATTAATATAATCATTTGGCCAATCAAAATCAGCAGTGTTCACATCTTCCGCCCTCAACAGTATGGCAGCTGCTTCCTGTTGAGTTACACTATTTTGCGGCAAATAACTACCATCCAGGTAACCACTAACCCAACCGCAGGCTGCGGCGCGGCTGATCCAGCCGCTATACCAAGCAGTTAAAGCAACATCATTAAAGGCAGAAACTTCCTCATCAAGCTGTTCTTGCTCTTCAAATACACAAATAATTTTTGCTAATTCAGCACGTGTAACATAGTTATTGGGCCGAAAAGAACCATCGGGATATCCCTCCATCACGCCTAAATCACTCAATTTATCTACCGCCTCAACTTGCGCTGCACTTAACTCGCCAATATCGGTAAAATCAACCAGCGCTGCCGATACGCCGACAAAACCACCTATAATCAGCCCGGCTAAGAAAAAGGATAAAAATCGTTTCACTTCCAGTCACCTCGTCTTTTAAAAAACTACTCTACAAAGCAGAATAAGTAGCAAATTTCGTATTTATGATTTACTAAAGCTATCACTTCACATTCTTTTTCTATACTACTGCGGTTGCCCTGTTTTATTTCACCGTTATGACCAACCTCGAAGATCAGGCAACCCTCGACCAGCCAATAATTAACCGAATCGGCGCCCAACTGTAAGGCGCCCTTACCTAAGCTTGTATCCTTAACCAATGGCTTAGCGCCGGCTATGTTTGGCGGAACTTGTGTAGGTTTTCCGCTCGTATCCACCCAAGCATAGGGGTCGTTTTCACCGCCATTTTTAAGAGCGTCTAAAGTAGGATAAATTAAATCGCCATCTAAATCAAGCAGCGGTTGCCAGGTGTTTATTACACCATTGCGCAGCGTGTAATGAATAAACAAGCCATTCGGCGGTACGCCGGTACCGATACTACTACTGCTGAGCTCCATTGGCAAACCCAGATCACGCCCTAAAAAATACACTCCGGAACCTCTTGAGCTGCTATAGTTGCCATCCACCACATCCAAACGTCCGCCGGCAACAATAACAGTAGCATTAACTAAATAAGCCGTTATCAATTTGCCGCCCTCGGCTTCTACCACTACCGCCATTTCTGCAGCTAGGCGGCCACCAAAAGCGAGCACATCGCGGTTTAACGGTCCCCCTTTTATAAAGTTTTCTTCACTATAGGGCTTGCTCAGCGTATACTCAACAGCGAAAATATCTGTATCTGTTAGATCATATTTACTATCTTCTATTATAGCGTTTGATCCATCAAGAGCTACATCCCAATAATTGGCGCCTTTTTTAGGGATAATGCTTTCCGCAACCCTTACCACTGTTTTGCCATTTACAGACAATTCTAAATAAGAACCAACTATAAGCTTATCTGACAGCAAATTGGGGCCTACGGAATATTCATTGCTTTCACCTTTTCCGTCTTTTATTGTGACACTGTTTTCGGTCAATGATGTTACTATGCCATGCACCGCAACTGTCTGTTGCTGCGCCGACCCATTTTCCGGCTTTTTTTGCATATTATAAAGCATTTGACAAGTTAAAATACGACTAGCCGGAGCTGCACCCACAAAGTATATATCTTTAAAGGCTCCGGCAGCCTGCGCCGCATCTATATAATCATCCGGCCAGACAAAATCTTTGGTGTTAACACCGGCAAGCCGTATCAATACGGCGGCTACCTCTTGCTGTGTAACACTGTTTTGCGGTCTGAATGTTGCGCCGGGATACCCAAATATCCAACCATTCCTTTCAGCTCGACAAACCCAGCCATAGAACCAATCTGTGAGAAAAACATCGCCAAAAGGTGAAACTGCCTCTTTTAGCTCGCTTTGTCCCGAAAAAATAATAATCATTTTAGAAAATTCAGCGCGGGTGACTGTGGCAGCAGGCCTAAAAGTACCATCCGGATAACCGCTGATCACATTCATTTCGGTCAATGCTTGCAAAGCCGCTTGCTCAACACTTTTTAAACCTGCCGTATCGGTAAAGTCTTTGGCAGAGGCGATGTTGCTAAACACAAGTATCAACGCCAATGCCAGCAAAATAGACATATTACGTTTCATACGCCATACCTCCTTATTTCAAACCATAAAGCACCTTAACTATTCTACAATTAATACAATTATCGCCAGATAAATCTTACAATAAAATTTCTTTCACCGCTTTCGAGCGAGTCATCAAAGCCCACATAGCTTCATTTGGCATGCGGCCTTTGTATAATAGATAGTATATCTGTTCGGTGATAGGCATTTCTACATGATGTTGGTGGGCTAGCTTATATGTGCTTTCTGTAGCAAAAACACCCTCTACTACCATACCCATTTCCTCAACTACCTGATTCCAGGGACGGTTTTTGCCAATTTCTATCCCCGCGCGTAGATTTCGGCTATGCCTGCTGGTACAGGTCACCACCAAATCTCCTACTCCTGCCAGCCCGGCAAAAGTTGTGGGGTCGGCGCCTAAGGTTACACCCAAACGCATAATCTCGGCCAGCCCACGCGTAATTAAGGCTGCCTTTGCATTATCTCCTAAACCGAGCCCTTCAATAATACCAACACCCAGCGCTATGATATTTTTAACCGCGCCGCCTATCTCTACTCCCACCAAATCGAGATTAGTATAGACGCGGAAATAATTATTCATGAAAACATCTTGCGCTCTTTGGCATACTGCCAAATCCGATCCTGCTACCACCACCGTGGTAGGCTTATTACGCGCCACCTCTTCGGCGTGGCTGGGTCCGGATATTGTAACATAAGGGTTATCCGGCAGTGCTTCAAGAATTACCGTAGAAAGCCTGCGACCTTGGGGATCGAAGCCCTTGCCGGCATTGATGATTAGAGCATCTTTGCGAATAAATTCCTTGGCTTGAGCAGTGACGGAATTTACGGCATGTGAAGGCACGGCGAAAACTACAATATCTGCGCTGGCTACCCCAGAAAGATGCGGTGTAATAGGTAAATCGGCAGGCAAAGGCACTCCCGGTAAAAAGGCTTTGTTTTCACCGTCTCGCATCAATTGTTCTACATGCACCTTATCCCAAGACCATAGGCTAACATGATGACCATTATTCAAAAGCAGGAGGGCTAAAGCCGTGCCCCAAGAGCCGGCACCCAGAATTTTAATACGCAAAGTTTTTCCTCCTAAATTTACCAATGCGGTCTTTATTCTCTCTATAAGGATCCCTCAATTTGAGCATTTATTTTTTTAGTGTTAGAAAATTGCTACGGTGTTTCCATATTACCAATAAGGCTATTATAGTAAAACCTATTTTATATGGCAAAAGGGGTATATTCACCAAAACCATAGCACCCAAAGCAGCAGCAGCAGCTACAGAAGCTACTGCCACACGATCAGTAAGAAATAAGGTGATGACCCAAGTTGCAAAAGCGGTTAGCCCCAACACGGGAAAGAGCGCTAAAGCTACGCCTAAAGCAGTAGCCACACCCTTTCCGCCCTTAAATTCCAGCCAAACAGGGAAAATATGCCCAATCAATGAACATAGACCGGCTAATATAGCTACGCTTTCTCCTCCCAGCCATTTACCTAATAAAGCTGGAATAAGGCCTTTAAGTACATCGGTAACAAAAACCAGCGCGCCCAAGGGCAGGCCCAAAATTCGCACCGCATTGGTGCTGCCCACATTTCCGGAACCTACACTGCGTATATCTAAACCGCGAACTCTCTTTGTAATAAAGTAGGCTGAAGGGAAAGAGCCTAAAAGATAAGAGCAAACCAGCGTCAGCAGTAAAAAACCTATATTCATGGGCTCACCTCTTTTAACTATTCATCAGAAAAGTTTTATTCTCTACTGTTCCGGCTTTTCCCTCTTCCGCCATATAATAGAAATAGGTGTACCGGCAAAGCCAAATGCTTCCCGCAATTTGTTTTCTAAATAACGCGCATAAGAAAAATGCACTAACTCCGGATCATTGACAAAAAGGACAATCTTAGGCGGTTTTACTCCTACTTGAGCACCATATAACACTTTTAAACGCCGCCCTTTAATAGCAGCTGGCGGATTTAACTGAGTAGCTTCTCGTAAAACTTCATTTAATTGAGAGGTAGTAACACGACGGCTGGCTTGTTCGGTAATAAATTCAACTAAAGGCAATATCTTATCTAAACGCTGCCCTGTTTTAGCCGAAACAAATAAGCTTAAATAATAAGGGGCAAAAGAAAAGGCTTGGCTAAGATCATTTTCAAAGCGCTTCATGCTTTTATCGTCTTTTTCTGGTAAATCCCATTTGTTTACTAATAACAACAGCCCTTTACCTGCTTCATGGGCATAACCTGCTATACGCTGATCTTGCTCTTCCACACCCGCTGAAGCGTCTAATACCAGCACAGCCACATCGGCTCGGTCTATGGCATGAAGAGCGCGCTGCATACTATAGTACTCCGTTGGTTCATTGATACGTCCCTTTTTTCGCATGCCTGCTGTATCGATGATCACATATTCTCGGTTATCTCGTATAAGCAGCGTATCTATAGCATCTCTGGTAGTGCCGGGAGCAGCGGAAACAATTACACGGTTTTGACCAAGCAAGCGGTTGGCAACAGAACTTTTGCCCACATTAGGGCGACCAATAAGCACCAGCGCCACACGATCCCCTTCGTCTTTGGCCATTAGAGCGGTGGGCAACAGTGGCAACAGAGCATCCAGTAAATCTCCAATATTCTTCCCATGAGTTGCCGATACAGGAACGGGATCCCCTAAGCCAAGTCGATAAAAATCGTATATATCCGGGTCTGTGTCAAAATCATCCACTTTATTGACGGCAAGAAGCACCGGTTTGCCACTTTTTCGCAGCATTTCTGCAACATCTTCATCATCAGGAGTCAGATTATGTCGATCTACCACAAAGATGATAGCCTGGGCTTCTTCAATAGCCAAGGCGGCCTGTTCCCGTACCAAACCGGTAATAAGGCTGTTCTCGCACGTAAATTTTATACCACCTGTGTCAATTAGTGTAAACTCTTGATCTAGCCAACCGGTATCGCGATAGAGGCGATCTCTTGTGACTCCGGGGTTGTCTTGTACAATAGCTTCGCGGCTACCCACTATACGATTGAAAAGAGTACTTTTCCCCACATTCTCCCGCCCCACAATGGCAACGACAGGTTTATTCATTATTATAACCTCGTCAATTTCCAATTCTAGCGTAGTAAACCCTGGTTTCTATTATCATAAACATATCATACACAAAAGCGATTATTATGTCAATTATTTCGTTTTTTGATTTTTATATGCATACACTGTTAGTTACAGTTCAAATGCATTCCAAAATTTGTTCCTTAGTTATCTGATGGCTTTAGCACACATGCGCTAACTAAATAAAGAGCTAGCCCGTCATTACGAGGAGCGAAGCTACGCGGCAATCCAGAAATACCTGGGCAACACGCATTCTGGATTGCTTCGCTTCACTAGCAATGACGATGAAACCCACTTAGGTAGCGCGTATGGGACTTTAGCTCGCAATAGAAAAGATCCTTCGCTGTGCTCAGTATGACAAAATTAGGCAGGGAGTGAACTGTACCCGTTATAGATAAACGCGGAGCGAAAAGCGATTTAATACTTGAGAAAACAACCGAAGCATGTTAGAATTGGGGAAAGGTATAAGCGTTATATCGGCAACATGGTACAGAATAAAACTGGCAATAAGATTAGGGAGAAAAACATGCGCCCGTTAATTGGTATAACAATGAACGAAAACATAGATTATGGTACCAGTTTGCGCCGACAATACTACTTGTCGCTTGCTCTGGCGGGGGCAAATCCGGTGGCTATGCCAGTATTGGATCATACTCTGGCAAAAGACATGCTCTCTTCCTTAGATGGGCTGGTGCTGGCTGGCGGTGCAGATATTGCGCCAAATAATTATGAGGAAGCCGCCTTACCCGGTTTGGGTAAAACCGAAGTGAACCGCGATGAATGGGAATTGGCGCTGGCTGGCGAAGCCAGCAAACGTATATTTGCCGCATTTGTCGGGACAATAAAATAATTGGCTAAGAAAAGTTTATATGGAAACCAAACTTATAACCATTAATAATATAAACACTCCGGCAGCCCAAGCTGCTTTATATGAAGCAGCAGAGCTGATTTGCGATGGGAAATTAGTAGCCTTTCCTACCGAAACGGTATATGGCTTGGGCGCCAATGCCCTGGATTCCCCAGCCTGTGCTGCTATTTTTGCCGCTAAAGGACGTCCTGCCGACAACCCTCTGATTGTGCATATAGCAGATATGGATATGCTTAATGAGTTAGTAGTACCCTCTCCACTGGCTATAAAGCTTATAAACGCTTTCTGGCCGGGGCCACTTACCCTGGTATTACCCAAAAAACCTACTATTCCGGATATAGTTAGCGCCGGTCTACCCACATTAGCTGTACGCTGGCCGTCTTTACCTTTAGCTACTGCTCTTATTAAAGCAGCTCACTGTCCTATTGCTGCACCATCAGCAAATCTTTCCGGACGCAGCAGCCCCACCACTGCTTGGCATGTTTATACAGATTTTGCGGGCAAAATACCCCTGATTTTAAATGGCGGGCCAACGGAAATAGGGCTGGAATCAACCGTAGTAGATGCTTGCGGCAAAATTCCCCAAATTTTGCGCCCAGGCCGGGTGGAGGAAAAAGAACTTGCCAAAGCCTCAGACCAGCCTATTAGCTATACTAATCTTTCTTCGGCAAAACGCCCGACTGCACCAGGGATGAAATACCGCCATTATGCTCCTAAAGGTGAAATGCTGGTCGCGCATGGTTTAAGTGAAATTATGCATCTGCGCCTCCAATTAAAGGAAAAATACCATCAGGAACCTTTACTCATGGTATGGGCGGAAACAGCGGCACAATTACCCGGTGAGGCTGAAGTACTTATTATGGGTAAAGAAGGCGACCTTACCTCTTATGCCAGAAATCTTTTCGCCGCGCTTCGTAAAGGAGATGAACAGCATTTTTCTTCTCTGATAGCGGAAGCCGTGCCGGAATATGGTTTTGGCATAGCCATTATGAATCGTTTAAATAAAGCAGTTAGTCAAAAAGTATTACTGAAAAAGGAATTATAGATATCCGCGTCTAATCTTTGGAACATATAGTGATATCAATTTATAAATGAGGTGTTTAAATGAAAATGCATTTTTTTCTATGGTTTATTGTTATACTTCTTTTATCTTTCCTTATATGCTCCTGCGTCGGCGGCAATACTGAAATAGCACCTTCTCCTCTTCTAACTGAACCTTCCACCTCAGTAACACAAATTCCAGAGAATATAGCAAAACCAGATTCTTTTCCGGAAACAAGCCAACCAGTTCCGCCGCCGGATGAAATCCCCGACGATCTTAATGAAGAAACTGCAAATACTTCAGTAGAAATAGATTCACAGCCCTTGGATATTACTGTTCCGGCAATCTCTTCGGATAACCCGGAAGGAAAAGTTATTATAAGCTTCACCTATGAAAAGCAATCCGGCAGCGCTAGTAACCAATTTGCGGTATGGATTGAAAACCTAGACGGTCAATTGATAAAAACGCTTTATGCCACAGATTTTACGGCTAAAGGCGGTTATAAAAACCGGCCGGATTCCCTGGCTTTGTGGGTGCAAAAATCCGATTTGTCTTCCTTAACAAAAAAGGATATAGACGCTGTCAGCGGTGCAACCCCCAAAACAGGCGCGCTTACTTTCACTTGGGATTTGACAGATATGAACGGCGATACTGTTGCACATGACGAATACCTTTTTTGCGTAGAAGGAACTTTACGCTGGCAAAACCGCATTCTTTATAGTGGCTTTATCAAGGTGGGAGATAGACCGACTACTGCAGAAGCAAACGCAGAATACTTTTATGCCGTCTCGGGCACAAACCCCGCGCTAACAGAAGCTTCCCCTGAAAATAATATGATTGGACTGGTAACGGCGGAGTATATACCAGGCTGGGCAATTTTATATTAAGAACCGCTGAGGAGCGCCTATGATGAAACTCGGTTTTGATAAAGAACTTTATATGAAATTACAAACCAAATATATTCGCGAGCGCATTGAACTCTTCGATAATAAACTATACTTAGAATTCGGTGGCAAACTATTCGACGACTATCACGCAGCGCGAGTTTTACCAGGTTTCGACGCAAATGGTAAAGCCAAGCTCTTACAGCAATTACGCGATATTGCCGAAATCATCTTTACCATTTCCGCCCCGGCTATAGAAAGCTCTAAAATCCGCGCCGATATTGGCATTACCTATGACATGGATGTAATGCGGCTAATAGATAACCTATCGTATTTGGGGCTTGCCATAAATTCGGTAGTAATAACTCAGTATAGCGGTCAACCATTAGCTGCAGCTTTTCGTAAAAGGCTGGATAAGCGTGGTATTCGTGTATACTTACATGGCATGACTAAGGGCTACCCCACCGATGTAGAAACAATTGTTAGTGAGGAAGGTTACGGCGCTAACCCCTTTATCGAAACCACGCGACCCTTGGTTGTGGTTACGGCGCCCGGCCCTGGTTCTGGGAAAATGGCTACTTGCTTAGCGCAAATATATCATGAGCAAAAGCGTGGTTTATTAGCCGGTTATGCTAAATTCGAAACCTTTCCCATCTGGAATTTACCTCTGAAGCATCCGGTCAACCTAGCTTACGAAGCTGCAACGGCAGATTTACACGATATTAGCGCCATCGATCCTTATCATCTGGAAGCATATGGTGAAACAACCGTCAATTACAATCGCGACATAGAAGTGTTCCCCCTTTTAAAGGCAGTGCTAGCAAAAATCGGCGGTAGTGAAATATATAAATCTCCCACCGATATGGGCGTAAATATGGCGGGGCGAGCTATTACCGACGACGCTGTGGTACGTGAAGCTGCCGGTCAGG
>WRKD01000222.1 GCA_009778255.1 Bacillota bacterium | reverse complement strand
CACATGGTCAAGAAGTTCCCCGATATTGAACGTGGCGAATCGGCAAGCGAAACAGGGCGGCGGCACATTCCGACGAGGGTATTCAAGCAGGCGGTCAATCTCACTAAACAAGCCAAGAAGATACAATCCACACTCGACGGCATCAATCCGCTCAATGCCGAAAAGAAAAAAGATGATGCCCTTGCTCTGCTGAACAAATTTTTCCCGAATATGGAACGGTTTGAAACGCAAGTCCGCAAATACAAGCGCGAAATCGACTATCTGGAAAAGGAAAACACCGCCCTTGCTAAGAAAGCGGCGTCGAACGAAAAGGACAGCATCGGTCGGCAGATGGAAACTGCCAAGCTGCAAGCCGATTATCACAATCTCCGGCAATTTGTTGATTCGCTTCCCGATGAAATCAAGCGACAGGCCAGAACACAGCTGAAAACACAGCAACAGGAACGATAAGGAGAGATGCCTATACTAATACTTTCACCTGCTCCGGCAGGTCTGTACTTTGAAAACTGAATATAAAATTTACATGGAGGGTCAATTTGGGCAGGCGCAAAAAACTAATCAACAACACCAAAATTCCGCAATACAAGATTGAAGCTATCGCTCGCTGCATTATGCCGGATATTCTCGCTTTCTATGAAAGCGAAGAAGGGCAGAAAGAATTTGCCGAGTGGAAAGCTCAACGGAAAGCGGAAAAATTCGGTGTGGAAGGGAAAGAAAAAGACTAATGACATAAGGGCGGCGGTATCATGGACAAAGATACCGCCGCCACTTTCATGTTTATTCGGTCACTCGCTTTTTGCGTGGGCCTCTTGGCTTGGATTCTGGGCGCTGTTTCACACCATTGGGAAAGTAGCTATAATCGAAGTACACAACAAATCCGAACCCATCTCCCACAGGGAAAATGCGGTTCGGATTATATTGGTTTGGTGCCGGAGGTCGGACTCGAACCGACACGGGTTACCCCACTTGATTTTGAGTCAAGCACGTCTGCCATTCCATCACTCCGGCTTAAGAGCCGCTTACGCCGACATTAACTATTGTACACATTTTCTGGGGCAATTGCAAGTATTTTTCTTCGGTTTTTTCTCCTATTGCATAAACCCTACTTTATCTGCATAAGCCGGAAATTACATATAATTGCTGTGTATCTATTAAAATGTCGATATTAAAATATTCCTGCCAGTATATTGTTTCTGCCTTTGCTTCTTTTAATGGTTGCGAAAGATGCGCTACGGCATTATTTTGGTGCCGGCTATTGATTTTTTCACGGCTTTCGCTATGTGCTACCATAAAGCGCCCGCCTTGTGCAAGACAGCTGGCTGTTTGTTGTGCCAGGCGTTTTTTATGCGGAAAATGAGGGTAAACAGAATAAGCAAGGGCAAAATCGAAATTGTTTTCTTTTAAATTATAAAAATCTTCATTTAACAGTCTTAGGCGGGCGTCCTGATATTTTAGTTTAGCCTGCTCTATCATACGAGGTGAAATATCCATAGCCAGTAATTCTTGAGGGTTTGTTTCTAATAAAGGTCCGATCATAACTCCGCAACCACAACCGATATCTAAAATTCGGCTGCCTGGTTTAATCGCAGCCAAAGCAATTAATAGGCGTAGCTGTTTTTCATCATGTATACTTATACTATCCCAAATTGAGGCAAGATTATCAAAATACTCAATTGTTTGCTCTGTGTATTGCCGTTCATCCATTTCTCAGCCCTCCATTAATAGATGTTTTTTGATTAAAAGGTAACAATTTAATGGCTATTGCCAAGGGTGGAACTATTATCAGTTGCAGTATTATTCCGGGAATAGCGGTAATAAAGGCGCCGTTAATGAATATTTGCCAGCTGTATGGTAACCCTATTATGCTGAAAAGTAGTGCTCGCGTCACGCCGCTAACCAAACGGCCGCCCAACATTGCTAAAATAAGTGCCAAATAGATACCACTGCCCCGTTTAGTATAATGTGTTAATAGCCAGCCACATAAAAAACCGTAGGCGGCTAATTCAAAAATCATCGAAATTGCCAAAGGAAACAGAGCCGGCATTCCTAAAAATATAGAAGATATGAGCGGTAAAACGGCGCCGCAGAGTAAACCCCATTGCCAACCGCACACCAAGCCACATACCATCACAGGAAGATGCATTGGTAAAAAAGCCTGACCCGCGCCTATAGAATGAAAAAAGGCAGGGAGCACCAGCCCTATGGCTAGAAAAAGAGAAGTCAGTATCATATTTTTAATATATAAATGACTACGCATATTAACCTTTCTGCCTTTATTATATTAATAAAATTATAAACTGCAAAAATGTCCGGCGCAAGCCCGCTGGGGGGATATTAATGGTGGAGAAAGTTTTTTCTATAATATTTGGATTCTACTGGATTAATTTTTAATTTAAGTATATAATAGTAAAAACAAAAACTTATTTAGGAGGACGTTAAATATGAAGCCAGAATATGCAAATATTTTTGTTGTATCCAGCAACTCCAGCCGTAAAGAATCTGTGGTGTCTTTTTACTACGAGTATCCGGAATTCAACAATGCAGGTTTTACAAAAACACCGCAAGATGACAGAAATATCAACATCAATAGTATGCAACGTGTACTGGTATCGAGCATTGTACTGACCTCCGAGGCAGCACAACAATTAGGGTTAACATTATTAAAGAGTACACAGGATCAGGTAAAAAATCCCGGTACTCAAAATTAGGGTTCTCCGGCGTATTAAGATTACTTCTAATCAATATAGGCTAACTGACAAACCTAAGCAACCGTGAAGTGATCTTATTTTTCATCCGGAACAATAAATGTAGAAAACTGAGTGGAGGTGATAATAGCATAGTTTTTTGTTGGTTCACATTTGTTTATTATTTATGAAATCTATATTGGAGGGAAAAACATGAAAAAACACAAACGTTTACTTTTGCTGCTATTCTTGGCAGCGGCGCTTATGTTGACTTCAATGTCTACCTTGGCAACTGCCACACCGGACGAGTATGGAACACAGCGTGAATACATTGTTTCACTGCTCAAAGCGGCAGGAATGAAAGACAATGTAATTGGCACAAGCGCGGCCGATCGCGATGCCTTGGCAGATAGCCTTGGTTTCCTTGATAACTGGAATTATACTCCCACTGCAATAGTAACAGATGAAGTAAAAGTACTTATGGATGCCGCAATGTCCGGCGCCTATAATGGGTTGGCTGCTGCATTGGCAAAAAGACCAATGGAGCCTTATTTTGTACATGGTTTGGCGCAACCAATTTTTTATTATGGCAATTCCACTTACTATGATACAAGTGGAGAAGGAGTAGTTCGTTTTCTGGTTTATGTTGAAACAGATTTTGATACCGACGGCGACGGAAAGCTTGATTTAGTAAAGGTCATGGTGCAACTTCCCAGAGCCTGTATTGACCAAGGCATGAAAGTCGGTACAGTATATCATGCTCAACCATATAATGAGGGTACAAATGACGGCGTATCTTATCCCACCAATGTAAGAAGCGAAGGAACAAACTGGCTGAATCAAAATGGACCATTCACTCATGAAAAACTGCATGGAACAGCCCCGCCCCGTGTTCCGGTAGGCGAAATGTCTACTAAAGAAGCCGTTGAAAAAGCAGATTGGAGAGATTGGCGCTATAATTATACTTATGCAGGAAAACCTGCTACAACCGCTACAGTAGTTTGGGGTGTAACAAATGGAAACCAAGTAAGCAGCTTGAATATGCACGATTATTTGGCGGTACGCGGTTTTGCGCTTGTCTCTACTGCAGGTATAGGCACCTTGGTTGGCGACGGTATCTCCACTTATGGCGCTGATATTGAAATTGCCGCCTATAAAAAAGTTATTGATTGGCTTAATGGCAGGGCAACTGCGTATACAGATAAAACAAGTAATATTGAGATCAAGGCAGATTGGTCAAATGGTTTAGTAGGCATGACGGGAACCTCTTATGGCGGAACCGTTCCGGTAGGAGTAGCCAGTACCGGTGTAGAAGGGCTAGAATGTATAGTTCCTGTTTGCGGAATTATCAGTTATTATGAATATCAAAACCAACAAGGCGCGGTGAATTGGCGCGCGCAGTACACACCGGGTATGGTTTGGTATATTCTAAGTAGTTTCGGTCGTGCGGATTGGAATACTCAAAACCCTGTTCGCGGCAAACAGATGGGCTATATGCAGCAGATGTTTTATGAAGCGCTCGATCTTAACGGCACCTATGGCGAGCACTGGGCACGCCGCGACTATAGTTTAGACGGCTGGTATGAAGACTGGGGCCCCAGTAAAATGAAAGCTAATATGATGATAGTTGCCGGCTTGAATGATAATAATGTTCGCCCGAAACAATGCGTATTAATGTATGAAGCAACCCAGAAAGCCGGCGTCGAAGGCAGGCTTATTTGGATGCAGGGCGCCCATACCACACCAAATAATCAAATGATAGGCGAAGAATACACTTATCAGGATTGGCTGAATTTATGGTTTAGTCATCACCTTTTCAAAGTAGACAACAATGTGTTGGAAAAGTTACCCGAAGTTTATGCTCAATCTAATTTGAATGGTAATTATGTTGCTTACGACTCTTGGAAAACAGATTATAGCATAGTTTTAGATAATAGTAACCGCGTTGGTTCTTCTTCAGCTACCCCTCCTCCTGCCCGGGAGCAATACGAAGAGCCGCAAGAATATACTGGGATAGATTATTATCTCTTGGGCGGCTATGATGAAGATGCAGATTATAGCAATATAGCCCAAAAAGAGAGCACAACAGTTAGCGTTGCGGAAGCGAATAACACTATCGCAGCCCCGCCGGAACTTGTGTTTGCCGCTCCTGAAGAATCTTATACCACCCTAAACAGCGCTAACGGCAATGCTACTTGGACAAATTTCCTAAACGCCCCCACCGCAGGCAGTATGCTCTATTCTTATATTCTGCCTTATGACGCTACTGTTGAGGGTGTTGTGGAAGTGCATTTCCGGGCTGCCGTAACTTCTTTAGGTTCTAACTTTGGCAGTGTCTACACTACAACCGAAGCGCCGCCGCAGGCTAAAGTTCATGCAAAACTGGTAGAAGTAGCCGCAACAGGTACAACTGTTACCGCTTTCGGCGCCAATTCTGTAGGTACCGGCCCCGGTTCGCAAAATGTTGTTACGGGAGGCGTATTCCGCGGCGGCGGCTTGACCAGCGCCAATATTTCAAGATATACATCATCGACTTTCCCCTATAGAGAGCTTGCCAGAGGCCATATGAGCTTAGCTCATCCGGGCGCCGGTTATGACAGCAGAACAGCAGGTCCCGAAAGTTATATAGATTTACGCCAAAACATCGGCGTGTATCACGATTACACCCTGTATCTGCAGCCTACTGTCCACACTGCCAAAAAAGGCAATAGGTTGGCGCTGATTATTACCATTGGGCATCCTTCCAACGATGCTATTGTTACGGGCGCTGCTACGGGTAATGTTGCCTTCACCTTTAATGTTGATAACAATGCAACATATACTGTTATCCCCTTAGCTGCTCCTATGACAACTTTCAATGTAAGCTTTATGGATGGAGATCAAGTTTATGAAAATCAAATTGTGAGTTATCTTAATGCCGCCAAGGAACCGGATACTCCGAAAAAAGCAGGCTATAGATTCGACGGCTGGTTCGCTGCCGATGGCCAAGCTTGGGATTTCTCTACCATTATCAATGAGGATGTACAGATTTTTGCCAAATGGACGAAATATAATTATACCGTTTCCCTCATCTCTTCTAAAACCAATATCTTTGCCGGCGAAACCTTCCAGGTTGATGTAATGCTTAGCGGAGATATTAACTATACCCAGCTAGCAGCGGAACTAGCCTATGACGCCAATTTACTGACCTATGTGGGCTATTCAGATCTTAAAGGCCTTGTGGCAGCGGTATCGATGCTTGCGCCTAATAAAGTATCGGTGCGCAGCATACCTTCACTGAACATGATTTTTGGCGAATCATGCACACCAGACGTTAAGATAGTGACCCTGAATTTCATGGCAAACACAGATTTATTGGCTAAAGAAACAGCTGCCGGCCTTGCTTTTGCCCAAGCAGTGGTTAATCCTCCCGCTGGTTTTATTGGAGCATTAACAGAACCTTGTGAAGAAGTATCGTTTACCCTATATAAAATTGGCAATGAATACTTGCAAAGCAATTTGGCGAAATTTCCGGAGATGTACGATATTAATAAAGGCCAAACCAAGCCGATATTCAGCAATGCTACGGATAGGGTGATACAAGAAGAGGTATGGATTGAAGTTCCCCTCGATACCGATAAAGACGGCAAAAGGGATCTAATGCGTGTGCGCTTTAGAAGGCCAATTGAAACCAGAACAGCCGGTTTAAAAACACCGGTTATTGCGCAGCTTACGCCATACAGCGGGGCTAATGCTACTTTTTCCAGCGCTTTTGGCGGAAAAGTAGATACCGATTATCCCGGAGAGAATAACCCGGATACCAGGAACATAAAGTATGAAGATCTTCGTTATGACGGGCTAAGGTATAAGGATTTGCTCGCCAAAGATTTTGGCGATTTAAGCGAATGGGGTATTCCAGACGCCAGGACGCCTCTTAGTTCTCAAAGAGAAGGCGCCGCCACAGCTAGTTGGAGCCCCACAGGTTGGCATGCTTATTTTATTCCCTTAGGCTATACCTGCGCCAGCGTGGAAATACTTGGTTGTACTTATGCCGAAGGCATTCTTACCTACGGCGGGTATGAAGAAAACATAGCAGCCGCTGCTTTGGTCGACTGGCTGAATGGAAGAATTAAAGGGTATACCAGCCCCACCAGCTTAATTGAAGTGGAAACCCCCTATTGGGCAACAGGTGAAGTTGCTATGTCCGGTACTTCTTATGGCGGGCAATTGCCTTTCGGCGCAGCAGTTACCGGAGTGGAAGGCTTGCGGACTATTATACCTTTTGCAGCACCCACCAGCAGCTATGAGTATTACCGGGCCAATGGCGGAGTTTATGCGCCGGGCGCTTATCAAGGCGAAGATGTGTCGGAGATCGTAGTTTATTGCTTTGGCAGAGGCTGGACCGGCAGCACTACACCTACCTCGCCGGTAGCGCCGACTCAGCAAGTTTGGCAAAACTTCTATAAATATGTTGGAGAATGTTATGAAGGGCAAGACCGTACAACTGGCGATTATAGTGCTTTTTGGGATGCCAGAAATATTGTTTCCTTTGGGGAAGACGCGCGTAAGGATTTAGGGATCATTCTTTTCCATGGTTTGAATGATGATAATGTTAAGTTTAAAAACGGAGCGTTAATGTATGATATGTGCGAAAGATATGGTATTACTGCCAAGGCTATTTTCCATCAAGGCAACCATACTTCCGGCCAAAATCATAATGGGCTTAACTTCTATCCGGATATTCATAAGTGGTTTGATTATTATCTTTTCGGTGTAGAAAATGGCATGCCAGAGGCTTTCCCGGATATACGTGTTCAAAGCAATGTGGATATTAGTTGGAAGAGTTATAGTAAATGGCCGATGGGAACATATCAGAAATTCTATCCTAATGGCAGTGGGCGGGTTGGAGTATTATCTGCCACAGCGCCCGCAGCTACTTCTACTTTGAAATTCAAAGATACCTTTATCCTTAGCTTAACGCGTCCGAATTATACCATTCCTACTCCCAGACCTTGGGATACTCTTTATACCGAAAACGCTCTTAAATATGCCGGCCATGCCGGTAATGATATGGCTGCCAGCCAGTATTATAGATGGAGAAACTATATGCTGGGTGGGGGAAATGCAACCACATCTTGGAGCGCTCACTGGACTATGCCTGCCTCGGTAACGTACGATTTAACTCAGGCACTTGATGATCGTTTGTTATATGCTATGGATATCACCGAGGATATTACCATTAGTGGCACTATTAAAATGACCGCGAAAGTTGCAGCAGATAAAAAAGTAGGAGCAGTTTCCGCCATGCTGGTAGATATCGGTAGTGAACGCCGATATGGCACATCTACCTCTACCACCGGCAATGTAGTTGGGCCGGATGGCACAACAGTAAATCTGGTCAGCTGGGCGCAAAGTGCAACTGCTTCGCCGGGAAGAATATTCTCTCGCGGTTTAGTAGATGTTCAGAACCCCAACTGGGATGGTAAAATTTGGAGCGACTGCCGTGAAACTAATTGGATGGCGCCATATACCTATCAAACCACAGCTATTACCCCCGGAGAATTCTATCCCTATACCTGGGAATTAGATGTGACAGATTATACTCTACTTAAGGGCCATAAATTAGTGTTGCTACTCTTCGGCTCCGACCCTGAATACACCCTTCGCCCCTATAATCCTACCGAGTTCACGGTAGAGATCGGTTCCGAAACATATATATCACTGCCCTTAATAAATCTCTACACGCCTCCGGATACCTTACCGGCTCTAGAATTTGTATTAGAGACAAGTGCGGAAAACGAAATTGACGAGATAGTTGAAGAAATATTAACAGAAACTGTTACAATCATCGAAGACTGATACGCGCCCTAAAATTTACCAAATCCATGGGGCTGTCTCACTTAGCTTGTGCGACAGCCCCTTATGCTAAAGAGCATAATGCAGCCTTCAAATACAAGTACAAATATAAGATTTCTTTAATCGGTACTAATAAAGGAAAATGTCTTTTTTTGTTGAAAACTTTATATTGGTGTAATATCTGCAAAAGGAGGCTTTCCGGTGAAAAAAGACTATGGCGCTTATTTTTCGCGCCTGCTGCTTGTTATTACACTGGTTTTCGTGGGGGGGTTCATTCTTTCTACAACTATAAAAGCTTTGGCTGCTGCCCCAGGTTCTGCTACCGACCCGCTTATAACCCAAGCCTGGCTGGAAGAATATGTGCAGGAGCAAATTGCCCCTTTAAAACAGCGTTTAATTCAATTGGAACAAAAACTTGGCGGAAACGTCAATATATTATTGACCATTGGCAGCGCTCAGGCTTATGTAAACGGTAAAACTACAACCATACCTGCTCCGCCCATGATAATGGGCGCAGGCTATACCATGGCGCCGGCTCGGTTTATCGGCGAAGCGCTGGGTTTGAAAGTAGAGTGGGATGCTAAAAACCGGCTGGTAACCTTTAACGGCGGGGGGCAAAGTATTACTTTAACTATTGGTAGCGACATAGCTATGATCAATTCGCAGCCTTATACTATGCCTATAGCGCCGTTGATTGCCAATGGTTATACCTTGGTATATGTGCGTTTTATCAGTGAGGCTTTTCATTGTCAAGTAGAGTGGGAGCAAAATAAACGCCAAATTACTGTAACTAAAGGGAGCCTTAAATAATTATGAGGGTTTAGCTATGAATCAAAATGGTAATTTCTGGTCTCAAAACAGCCATGCCATGCAGCAAAAAAAAAGATGGTTCGGCAAAATGCCACCCCTACAAAAAATCTGTTATAGCCTACTACTGCTGTTTGCCATCAGTTGGTGCTTTTATTTGGGTATGACATATGCTTTTGCCATTGCACCGGAAAAAGCTTTTGATATCAAGGACGGCAGCGAATGGATTATGCAGATGCAAGAGGAAACAGGCGATACAGTAGTGCGTTTGCATGGCGTTGAAGTAACTTTATTAGTAGGCGCCGACAAACGTTTTGGAGAAACCAGATACCGTACCGATACCATTATAATGGCTTTTTATAATTGGGATACGGATGAGCTTAAACTGCTATCCATTCCACGAGATTCTTATGTGCAGTTCCCCGGTAAATCTACTAAAACTAAAATAAACGAAGCTTATTTCTATGGAGGCATGCCTCTATTAGAAAGTGTTATAGAATATACCTTTGGACTAAAAATAAATCACTGGGTAGAAATTGATTTTGCTGGTTTTTTGCAAATGATAAACGCTTTGAAAGGTGTAGAAATAGATGTACCGCAACGCATGTATAAACCTACAGAAGAGATAAATCTTAAGCCTGGTTTACAGGTATTGAATGGTTACGACGCCTTAGCCTTTGTGCGCTTTCGCGATTTACCCATGGGCGATATCGATCGTATCGTAAATCAGCAAACCTTTATTCGCGCACTTACAGCTAAGATAAGCGGCAGCTCTGTTTTTAAAGCGCCTCAGCTGGTAAATATTGGTTTGGAACATACAAGTAGCAATTATACGCTTCCCGAGGCTCTGCTTTTGGGTACGGCATTATATAGAACAGATTTGCTTAATATTCCCATGTACTCTCTACCCGGCAATGGCTTATATATTGGCAATGGTAATTATTGGATATTAAATGAAAAAGGTGTGGTAGAAATTATCACAGAAATAACCGGGGGCGAACTGGGAGATTTTCATATTATAGGCGATGGCGGCAGAGGCGCTACAAAGCCTCCTGCACCGGCAGAAAAAGAACAAGAAGCAGCAACAGAAACAACAACAACAGAAACAGCAGGCGATAACTTAATAGAAGACGAACTAAACATAGCAGAAGATATCCTTCCTGCAGAGGAAGGAGAGCCAGATACCGGACAGAATAAAGAAACCTTAGAAGAATCGCCATCTCAGCCCATAGAACAACCTCAAGAACAGCCAAAAATACAACCGGAAGTAGAACCGCCAAAACAACCGGAACAGGAAATGAAAACGGATCAACCTAATGTGCAGATAGTAACCACGCCTATACCGGAACCGGAAGATGATAATAGATAAATCTAAAATACAATGAGGTTAATTATATGGCTCGTTCTCAAGATTTTTGGTCTCAAGACCGCACCACCATACATCAAAAATCCAGCTGGTTTGCTAAATTGACTGTATTACAAAAAATAAGTTATGTGCTACTATTGCTATTTGTCATTAGCTGGTGTTTCTATTTGGGGATGAACTATGCCTTTGCTACCGCCCCGGTTATAGAAAGAGAAATAAAAGACGGTAGTGAATGGAAAAAGGAACTGCAAGAGGAAACAGAAGAAGTGGTGATTCGCTTAAGCGGAGTTGACGTAGCTTTATTAGTAGGCTCCGATAAGCGTCCGGAAGAGACCAGATATCGCACCGATACTATTATACTTGCTTTTTATAATTGGGACGCAGATCAATTAAAACTACTATCCATTCCCAGAGACAGTTATGTGCAATGTCCCGGCAGAGATATTAAAACAAAAATCAATGAAGCTTACTTTTACGGAGGTATGCCACTATTAGAAAGTGCCATCGAGTATACTTTCGGTATAGAAGTTGATCATTGCGTGGAGATAGATTTTGCCGGGTTTCTGCAGATGATAGATGCTTTGGGCGGCGTAGAAATAGATGTGCCACAACGTATGTATAAGCCTACGGAGGAGATCAATATACAAAAGGGCTTACAAACCTTGAATGGTTATGATGCTTTAGCTTTTGTGCGCTATAGAACTCTGCCCATGGGAGATATCGATCGAATTGCGAATCAGCAGAAATTCATTAGCGCCTTGGCTAAAAAAATAGCCGGCAGCTCTCTCTGGCAGGCGTCGCAACTGGTAAAAATTGGCATGGATCATACCAGCAGTAATTATTCGTTTAGCGAAGCCCTGCTATTGGGCGCTGCTTTGTTTAAGACAGATTTACTGGATATTCCTATGTATTCATTACCCGGCACTGGCCTGTACATGGTCAATAAAGCCGGTGAATGGATTAATTATTGGATATTGAATAAAAAAGGTACTATAGAAATGATAACGGAAATCACCGGCGGCGAGGTGGGAGATTTTCATATTATCAGCGATGAGGGTAAAGGAGTTGAGAAGGCTCCCGCTAAAGTTGATAGTGAAGAAGGCGATGAAGAGGATGCAGCAGAAAATGACCATGAAGACAGCAAAGACGACGAAGATAATGAAAACACCGATGTAGAAAACCCGGAGCCGGCTGACGGGCAAGATACTAAAATAGATGAAGAGGGAGAAAACTCTCTCACGATAGATACAGAAGTAAGTGACTCACAACAAGGGCAGTTGGAAGAATTGCCGCCGCAGCAGGAGAATACAGCTACCTTGCCGGAACCGACTTTAGATGCCGGGAGAGAATGATATGCGTATTTTAGGTATTCGGGTAGACAAAATAGATATGGCGGCGGCTATGGATTTTATTGCCACCGCCATCAGCACTTTTAATGAAGGAACACCACCTAAACAGGTGGTTACTCTGAATCCGGAAGGTTTGTATTTAGCCACTAAGGATAAAACTTTCGCTGCAATTGTGGAAAATGCTGCTTTAGTAACACCGGATGGTGCAGGTTTGTTATGGGCTGCCCGTAGGCTGGGCCAGCCTCTGAACGAGCGCGTTACCGGAATCGATTTAATGATTTCTGTCTGTTCCCGTGCAGCGCAAGAAAGCTGGCGTGTTTTTCTTCTGGGCGCACAAGAAGGTATAGCACAAGAGGCGGCGTTCAAACTAAAAGAACGCTTTATCGGCTTGCAAATATGCGGTTTTCATCATGGCTATTTTAAAGGTACAGAAGAAGCGGTGTTGGAAGAAATCAACACCGCCGCGCCGCAAATACTATTTGTTGCTTTAGGTTTACCTTTTCAGGAACGGTTTTGCGCCTTATATCAGAATAAGCTAAATGTTGCTGTAACAATTGGTGTAGGAGGCAGCTTCGATGTGATAGCCGGTCGGGTTAAGCGTGCGCCGCGTTTTATGCAAAGGTTGCGGCTGGAATGGCTATGGCGTTTAATTTTGCAACCCGGACGCTTTCTACGTATACTGGTGATACCCAAATTTATATGGAAAGTTATACAAAACTCCTAAAGGACGCCTCAAATTACTCCGAATTGCCGGCGAAGATGGTGATGAGTGGGTATTTAGAGGCGTCCTAAAAAGAAAACCGCTTGCGCGGATTTCTTTTTAGGAGTTATTTTTCTTGAATTGCACCATTTGGACAACAATCTACGCAAGCGCCGCACTCCACGCAATCTTCATTAATAGAGTAGACATCGCCTTCCTGAATAGCATCGCTGGGGCATTCGGTTAAACAAGCGCCGCAAGCCAAGCAATCTTCGGTAATCACAAAAGCCATTCTTACACCTCCTTTAAATAATATGGCAAACAATAATTTGCTTACTCAACTATATTAAACGCTTTAGCCAAAAAAATCAACATAAATATTTAGGATTTTTAACTAAACCTCCATGATTTCCGCCTCTTTTTTTTGTAATATTTCGTCAATGCGTTTAACAAACTTGTCCGTGAGTTTTTGCGTATCTTCCAAAGCTTTTTTACATTCGTCTTCCGAGGCTTCTTTGGCTTTTTCCATAATCTTGATGTCGTCATTTAAATCGCGCCGTACATTACGTACCGCAACCTTGGCTTCTTCCGCTCTTTTGGAGCACAGCTTAACCAATTCGCGTCGACGTTCTTCGGTAAGCTGCGGTACAGCTAAACGTATAACCACGCCATCACTCATCGGTGTAATGCCTAAATCCGATTTCATGATCGCCCTTTCAATAGCGGCAATATTGTTTTTATCCCATGGTTGTATCACGATTAGCCGAGGCTCTGGACAAGAGATATTGGCTGTTTGCTTAACGGGTGTTAAGGCGCCATAGCATTCCACCATGACTTTATCTAAAAGCGCAGGATTAGCACGTCCGGCGCGCAGGGCGGAATATTCTCTTACCATATTTTCTATCACTTTTTCCATTCGGTTTTCCGCATCAGTTATTAGATCAGTTATCACCATTTTCACCTCCTATATAAGTTCCGATATTTTCTCCCAAAACTGCTCTTTTAATATTTCCCTGCCCGTTGATATCGAATACAATCAGGGGTATATTATTATCTTTACATAAACTGGCGGCGGTGGAATCCATCACTTTTAAGCCCATATTCAGCACTTCCATATAGTCCAAACGTTCGAAGCGATGCGCTATAGGATTAGTTTTAGGGTCGCTATCATATACGCCGTCTACTTTTTTAGCCATCAAAATGACTTCCGCCCCAATCTCGGCAGCTCGTAAGGCTGCAGTGGTATCGGTGGAAAAATAGGGATTGCCTGTACCGGCTGCAAAAATAACTACACGGTTTTTCTCTAAATGACGGATAGCGCGCAGTCGAATATATGGTTCTGCCAAAGCGCGCATTTCTATAGCCGTTTGTACGCGGCTGGGCACTTCGGCTTTTTCTAATGCATCTTGCAGGGCTAAGGCATTCATAACCGTAGCCAGCATACCCATGTAATCGGCGGTAGCCCGATCCATTCCTTGATCGCTGCCGGCTATACCGCGCCAAAGGTTGCCGCCGCCAACTACAATAGCTATTTGCACTCCCAAACTATTAATTTCCCATATTTGAGTGGCGATATTAGCTAAGGTTTGATGATTCAACCCAAAAGTTGTCTCGCCAGCCAGCGCTTCCCCGCTAATTTTTAAAACTACCCGCTGATATTTTGGCTGTATCATGCACTGTTCCCTCTAATACGGCGTTTTGCCGCAAGCTTCAAGTAAGACAAATTCAGTAGCCAGAATGGTCTTGGATAGGTTTTGTGAAGTAAGTTACCAGAAATAAGAGGTTAGAAAACATATTACATTTTCTAACCTCTACAAAAAAAACTATTTTGTCATTGCCGCCACTTCTTCGGCTAAGTTGCACTGTTTCTTTTCTATTCCTTCGCCAACCTGATAACGGGCAAAACGGCGTACAGTAATATTTTCACCAATTTTGGCTATTTTTTCTGTCACAATATTTTGCACTGTTTTATCGGTATCTTTAATAAATGGCTGCTCTAATAAGCAAACTTCTTTATAATATTTTTCAACCCGCCCATCTACAATTTTATCTACTATCTTCTCAGGTTTACCTTCATTTAATGCTTGGGCACGTGCAATGGCCCGTTCATGCTCAAGTACTTCTTCCGGCACTTCTTCGCGGCGTATATATTCAGGGTTAGAAGCTGCTATCTGCATAGCAATATCGCGACAAAACTCTTTGTATTCCGGCGTTTTGGCCACAAAATCGGTTTCACAGTTGATTTCCACCAATACTCCAATACGTCCGCCACCATGTATATATGCCTCTACCAACCCTTCTGCTGCAACACGTCCTGCTTTTTTGGCTGCGGCGGCCAAACCTTTTTCTCGCAGCAAATCTATAGCTTTATCCATATCGCCATTCGAGTCACTTAAAGCCCTTTTGCAATCCATCATGCCGGCGCCGGTTCTTTCGCGCAGTTCTTTTACCATTTGCGCGCTAATCTCTGCCATAAAACATCCCTCCAAAATCTATTTTCTTCACTTTAAATATTCTATTCTTGCACTTTAGACACATATTCAGTTTCCATTACCAGGGTATCTTCTCCCTGGCGCGCTTCTATCACGGCATCGGCTATTTTTGCGGCTAAAAGCTTTACAGCCCGAATAGCGTCGTCGTTACCGGGAATAACATAATCTATTTCATCCGGATCGCAATTTGTATCGACAATACCCACTATCGGTATTTTCAATAAACGTGCTTCCGCTACGGCAATGCGCTCTTTGCGCGGGTCTACTACAAACAATGCTCCGGGCAGGCGACGCATATCTTTGATACCGCCCAAGAAACGTTCCAGTTTAAATTTTTCCGCGCGTAATTTAGAAACTTCTTTTTTCGGCAGTACTTCAAAGGTTCCATCCTGTTCCATACGTTCTAGCGAACGTAAATAATCGATACGCGTTTGAATGGTATGAAAATTTGTGAGCATACCTCCCAGCCAACGTTCATTGACAAAGAACTGCCCACAACGTTGAGCTTCTTCTTTTATTGAATCTTGAGCCTGTTTTTTTGTGCCAACAAAAAGCACAGCCTTGCCTTCCGCTGCCACGCCGCGGATGAATTGATAGGCTTCGTCTACCTTATGCACGGTTTTTTGTAAATCGATAATATAGATGCCATTGCGTTCGGTGAAAATGTATTTAGCCATTTTGGGGTTCCAGCGTCGTGTTTGATGCCCGAAATGAACCCCCGCTTCTAAAAGCTGCTTCATAGAAATAACTGCCATTGAAAATCCTCCTTTTTGTTTTTCCTCCGGCGCTTAAGAATCCGCCCACCGTTGTCGGCACTGGGGTGGCCAAATCACGCCGTGTGTATTTTGCGCCAAATAATATAATAACCGAAAAAAGCGCTAAACGCAAGAGTTAAAGAAAACTTTTTTATTACCACTGCTAACTTGGGTTACTATATATATATTTTCGAGGTATCAATAATAACAGTGAGCGTGCTCTCTTCCCAATCCACGCCAAAATTAAAAGTTTTGCCTATATCCCTCAATTTAAAATAATTATTACCACTGATATTGAAAGCAGTAAAAAATACTTCAACGCTATCTAAATATATTTTGGAAGTGGTGGGCAAGGCTTGTTTGTTTTCTGTGCCGCGTTTAGCCATTTCCCCGCCCACTTTAGTATATGCCCGGTTACTGATAAGAGCGATAGCATTAGCTGCTGCATCCCAACCAACCTCAAATTGTTTGGAACTGCCGATTAAAACCAGGGCAATATCTCGCAGCTTGAAATAATTATTGCCGTTAATATTATAAGCATCAAAACTGATCACGTCTCCATTTACCACTACAGTTGCTGAAGTGGGCAAAGCTGTTTGCACAGCACCCGGAGTTACTGGCGGAAGCGGGGCTTGCGGAACTGGCTGCGACGATATGGGCCGCTGTGGTTTCGGTTCAAAATAATACTCTTCGGTAACGCTTTTGTTTAAGCCTACCACAGCTTCTTCGCTAACCAGTTGATTGCCAAAACAAGTAAGAGACGCTAGTAGAGGATTATTGCCTACATCTAAAACGGTTAGTTTATTGTTGGAACAATCAAGGGCATGCAAATTTTTATTCTTGCTTATATCTAAAGAAGTTAATAAATTGTCATTACATCTTAGCATTTCCAGTTTAGTATTATTGCTTATATCTAAAGTGTTGAGATTATTCTTAAAACAGTGAAGAGCTGCTAAATTAACGCATTTGCTCACATTTAATGAGTTAAGTCGGTTATTATCACAAAACAATAAAGTCAGTGCTATATTACTGCTAAGATCGAGCGTAATCAAATTATTAGAAGAGCAGTATAGGGAAGTTAATGCTGTAAAATACTCTATTCCCTGTAAGTTGGCAATGCCCTTTTCACCTATAAATAGCGTGCTTTCCAGTGCAATCTCTGTTGGCGAAAGCATACCGTCTTTATTTTTATCCACTTGCTCGCTAATATATGCTCGGAAAGCGGCGTCGGGGAATGTTGTTTCGTTTATGGCAATATCTGCATCCGCTGCCAGCACCGTATCACTTGACCATAAAAAAATACCAACAAACATAGTGAATAGTAAAATGCCTCCAATAATACTTTTTAATAAAATGCTTATACTCTTTTCCATATTGATTTCCTCCTATAATAATAATAATTTAAATAATGCCAATCAGGATAATTTTGATTACTGAAGTATGTTTAAGAAATGTGAAACTATGGCAAAAACACCGGAATGCACCTAGCTATATCATCGGGCGGGTTTCGCCTGTAAACTAAGGAATCACCTCCACTTCTAATTTTTTCTACTTTCTGCCCAATATCAAATCGATGGTCGCATTTAAGGCAGGCAAAAAATATAATGCCAATATATTGTGCGCCCTTCATTTCTTCCTGGAGCGCTTTATGATATATAAACTATCGCTAACAGTATATCATAGGGCGGGCTTTTACCGCAACCAAAGAATTTTGATTGTTTTCGTGAAGGAAAAGTGAAGGAATAGTGTTAACCGATAGTGAATTTTACAAGTTCAGAGAAATTTATGGCAAAGCATTTTAGTAGGAGTTTATATGGATATACGTTCATTGATCAATAAAGAAGCAAAAAGCGGTTGCCATGATAGTGCTATTTTTGGTGGTTTTGCTGCCTGGGTAGCTGCTCAAGGCGAAGTGTTTTCTTGTGATGAAATGACAAATTGGGCAGACCGATATGTGGCGGAAAGCCTGGCTATGCGCCCTGCATTATTGGAAGAATTGCGCGCTTTATTAGATAGCATAGATTATAAACCACCCAAGGAGCAAAGCACAGCCATGGCTGCCCCTATAATAAGCAAGGGCTCGTTGGCTCTGCCGGTAGTAAAAATGCGTCAGGTGGGGGAAAAACGTGCGCAAATATTGCGCAAACTTGGCGTAGAAACACTGGAAGACTTGCTGTTCTTCCTACCGCGCGCTTATCGCGATTGGCGTCAACCAAAGCCCATTGCCCAATTATGTTATGGTGAATCTGCCTTAATCCGCGCGCGAATTAAAGAATACCGGCTTATCAACGCACGAAGGGTGCAAATTTTAAAAGCTTGGCTGGTAGATGACAGCGGTATGATCTGTGCTGTGTGGTATAATCAGCCTTATGTAGAAAAGCAGCTGCAGCAGGATAAAGAAATTATTGTATGGGGCTGTTTGGAAAAACGTTATGGACAAAGCGAGTTTACCGTACAGGAATATGAATTGACCCCAGAGGCTTTCATCCCACAGATTGTACCGTTATACCGAGGATATGCCGGCTTGCCTCAAAAAACTATACGTCGTTTGATTAATCAAGTATTAACACAATACGGCCATCTGTTGGAAGATACTCTTCCGCCACAACTGGCTCTTAAATATGGTTATGGTCCGCTTTCTCAGGCTGTACAGGCTTTACATGCCCCCAAAGATTTTCACCAAGCTGAGCAAGCAAGGAGTCAATTAGCCTATGAAGAATTGCTTAAGATGCAGCTGGCCTTACGCTTAAGCCGCGGCGAGAGAGCCCGGCAAGGTCTTTTGATGAGTTGTGAGCAAAGCATTCTACCCACTTTTTTACAGGAAATACCCTTCAAGCTTACAAATGCCCAGCTACGCGTAATAAAAGAAATTTATGACGATATGGAAAAAGCGACACCTATGTCTCGCTTAATACAAGGTGATGTGGGCAGCGGTAAAACTATAGTTGCTGCCGCTGCTTTATATAAGTGTTATAAGTCTTCTTATCAAGGCGCTTTGATGGCGCCTACAGAAATTTTGGCACAACAGCATTACAATACTTTGCAACCACTTCTCTTAAAGCTGGGCCTACAGGTGGAATTGTTAACTGGTTCCACCAGCTCAGCAGAGAAGCGCCGTATCATTATGGCTTTAGGCGAACACAAAATTGACGTTCTTATTGGTACACATGCATTGATTCAGGATAAAGTAAATTTTGCCCGCTTGGGCTTAGCCATTACTGATGAACAACACCGCTTTGGAGTAAGGCAACGCTCTTTACTCACTCAAAACAGCCTGGCCGATATATTGGTTATGACGGCAACCCCCATACCGCGCACTTTAGCTTTGACGCTCTATGCCGATTTGCGTCTTTCAGTGATTGATGAATTACCGCCGGGCCGTAAACCAATACGTACTGACGCGGTGGATTATAGATACGAACAGCGTATTTACCGCTTTATTGAAAAAGAATTGCAAAAAGGCCGTCAAGCTTTTATAGTTTGCCCTTTGGTTGATGAAAGCGAAAAGCTTGATTTACAAAGTGCTGTAGAATTGGCGCAGCATTTACGGGAAGAAGTGTTTACTTTTCACCGAGTCGGTTTATTGCATGGGCGTATGAAAGCGCCAGAGAAAGCAGGAGTAATGGCTTCTTTTGCTGCCGGAGAAACGGATGTTTTAGTTGCTACCACTGTTATTGAAGTGGGTGTTAATATTCCTAACGCTACAGTTATGCTGGTGCGGGATGCCGAACGTTTCGGGCTGGCTCAACTGCATCAATTGCGTGGGCGCATTGGGCGCGGGGCGCAACAATCGTATTGTATTTTATTGCATCAGGCGCATAGCGATACAGCGCGAGAGCGTATGCGCATTATCAGCCAGAGTAATGATGGTTTTGTATTAGCCGAAGCCGACCTGCGTCTGCGTGGTCCGGGAGAATTCTTTGGCTCCCGTCAGCATGGCTTACCTGAATTAGCAATTGCCGATGTATTTCGTGATGCAAAACTGCTTGCAGCTGCCCATAGCGATGCCGATGCTATTATGCAAGGCGCATACGGCGATACTTCTACCCTAAAGCTTCTGGCACGCGAAAAGCTGCGGCTGCTAGAAAGGAATTGATAAGATAAATAGTATACAATGTTGGGGGTTAATAAAATGGCTAATAATAACCAAGGCCTATTTGAACAGGAGGCAGATAATAATATGCCGCCCACATGGTCTAAAAGCACCCTACAATCGGTTTTATCGCCCCGCCGCCAGTTGACTTTTAAACAGCTTTTCATATACTATGCGGAAAAAGATTGGGAAGTGGGCGAGCAGTTGATCGATAAACTGGGTTTGCGACAAAACAACGGGGAATACAATTTTGCCGCCTATTTATTGGCAGATAAGAATAATATTTCATTTAAGATAAATATGTATGACGGAATGGATAAGCAAAGATTATTGGAAAGCCGGGAATATGGCAATAAGTGTATATTAACGGCAACTCTGCGCATACTGGAATGCTTGGATGCAGAGAACCGCGCTTTTTTCCGTATGATCATGCAATATCGGGCCAAAGAGGAAGGAATAGATAGCATTGCTTTACGGGAAGCCGTGATTAACGCCGTATTGCATAATGATTATACTAAAGGTACTCCGAGCATTGATATTTATACTAATAAAATTGTGATTAATTCTTGCGGCGGGCTGGTTACAGGCTTAACAAAGGCAGATTTTTTTAATTACTATACCTTGCCTCGTAATCATGAATTAATGCAAGTCTTTTTTGAACTGGGCTTGGCTAGAAAGCAAGGAAATGGTTTAAATCGAATACTTGCAACCTACGATACCCAGATTTTCGAGATAAAAGAAGACCAGTTTAGCGTTAGTTTTCCATTTAGTAAAGCAGTAGGTTTACTGAAAGACAAGATAACTGACAAGATAAACGACAAGATAACTAACAAGATAAACGACAAGATAGCTGATAAGATAAACGACAAGATAACTGATAAGATAACTGACAAGATAACTGACAAGCTAGAAACCACTCTAGTACACATGAGAAAAAATCCCTATATCACCATTCCTGAAATATCCCAACTTAACAAAAAATCTGCAAGTACAATCTCGCGAGAGATAAAGCTATGCCAAGAGGCGGGCATATTACGCCGCGAGGGTGCGCGTAAAAATGGCAGGTGGTTTGTTGAGGAAGCTATTTACGAAACCTATAATAAAAAACTTCACAAGGAAAACTGAATATCAAAGAATAAAACTCTCCTTTAAACATCATTAGCATAGAAAAACAACATCGCTCTTAAAGCCATGTTTTTCTATGTTAATTTTAATTTTAAATGAACGATATAACTAATAAAAGATTACCTTATAAAATAATAAAGAGGAGTTGTCGATTATGGAAATAGCTGCTTTAATGGAAGAGGGCAATTACGAAAAAGAGGCGCCAGAATTTGATGCGCTGGCCTCATCTCCACTTTTAAGCGGCGATGTTAAGCTTTGTGTAGGCGAAAACGCACTCATAGTCTATGCACTTTTTGAAACAATTGAAATCACTTTTACAAACATAAACGAGCTAAGCCTGGCTGAGTATGCAGTGATCATTAAATTAGACAGCAGCTTTTATTCTTTTTCTCGTATGGGTTGTTGGCTGCAGGTTTTTTTTGATTCGTTGTTCGCCGCCTATAATAAGGCCGTATTATATGCTATGCAAATAAGCGCTAAGCCAATATTTACAACACAGATATCTTTTCATTATAATGAAGGCAGTTTTAGCGCTAGCAATATAGCGTCTCTTAATTTGTATGAAAATTGCCTGGTTTTTCTGCCACCCGATCTTAGCGCCCGCCGGGTTCCGTTAAACTTAATTTCCAGTCTGCATGAAGACAAAGATGAAATTACCCTCCAGCTTATTAACAAACAAAATTATTATTTTACACAGTTGGCTTGTGCAGAAGAGCCCTTGATGCATATATTAGAAGAGCAAATTAATAAATTGCGCGGTAATTCTCAAGAGATATATGCAAAGCTCGACATTACTCTTACCGCAAAGCAGATTACACAGATTACCGGTTTAATGTCTATAGGCGCAATAGCTCCCATAAGTCAGCTTATGAGCCTTTCGCCTACATTTGTAGCAGCTTTGGAGGAAAAACTATCCCTTTCCAGTATTGCCTTTGTGTATCAGGCGTACAAAAGATTATGTGATAATACCCAGATTTGGTTGGGTTTTCGAGAAGATTTTATATGGCTGATTACCCCATCACCAGATAATAAATTTGCTGCACTGGAATTCTTTATGGGCAATGACGAAGTCGTAGACACTTTAGTTTATCACACAGGAGGCGATTTTAACACCTGCTCGGCGCTATTGACTTGTGCTCTGGAGGCTGTAAATTATCAGCATGAAATTATTTGTTTTTCTGAGGAAGATTTTCATAAAAAAGAAAACGCTGCATATTATATGATTTTCAAGCGTAATATGGCTTTGCCCTATGTATGCAAGAGCTTTGCCGGTAGAGTTATTCATTCTAGCCCGGAAAGCTGGCAAAGAAACCTATTGGAACTTTGGAGCACAAATGGCATTGTTTCTGTTAAATAATATAGAGGCGCCATTATTTTTTCCATACACTGGGTATAAATAATACCAGCACTGTGAATATTTCTAAACGCCCTATGAGCATATTAAATATTAAAACGCATTTGGCAAAAGCGCCTAATGAGGCGTAATCGGCTACCATTCCCACCCCGCCTAAGCCAGGCCCAACATTACTTATACAAGCTAAAGAAGCAGAAAGTGCGTCTACAATACTGAGGTTGCTCAATGAAAGCAGCACAGTGCCGATTAGTGTAAAAAAGATGAATGCTACGATAAAAAAAAGCACATATTGTACAGCACCTTGACTTACAGGTTTTTTATTGAAATATATTTTTTTAATTAGCCGTGGATGAGCTAACCCCAGTAATTCATTGCGACAGCCTTTGAAAGCTACAATAATACGGCTGACCTTTATGGAGCAAGCGGTAGAGCCAATACAACCGCCTACGAATATCAATAAAAACAGCATGCAGCGGGAAAATGTTGGCCAAAGATCATAATCAGCCGTAATATATCCGGTTGTGCTTATTACAGAAACTGTTTGAAAAATAGCCTCGCGCAAGGTATGCCCAAAACTATTATTTGCCAAAGAGGTATGGGAGTTTAAATCTAGTGCTATGAAAAGGCTGGCGCACAGGCAAATAACCGCAAATACACGTACCTCTTCGTCTCGGAATATTTTGCTTTTTTCCCGCATAAGCAGTAAATAGTATAATCCTAAGTTAATACTGGATAAAAACATGAAAATAATTATGACCCAATCGATATAAGCGCTGTTATAATAAGCTATGCTAGCATTTTTTACAGAAAAGCCTCCTGTAGAAACAGTGCCAAAAGCATGTGTAAAGGCGTCAAAAAGGCTCATGCCGCCGCCTACCAATAAAGCTGTTTCCGCAATGGTTAAGCCTATGTAAATATAACCAAGCGCTTTAGCGCCATCGCCAATACGCGCCGTAAGTTTTTCCGAAAGCTCTCCACCTGAATGTTCGGCATTAAATATCTGAACTAAAGCGCCACTGCCTTCTTTGCCACGCAAAAAAAGCAGGAATAACAGAACAATACCCGCGCCTCCCAGCCAAGGGCTAAAAGCCCGCCAAAAAAGTAAACCGCTGGTCATTTCTTCGATGTTTTCTATTGTAGTGACCCCGGTGGTGGTAAAGCCCGACATACTTTCGAACAGTGCATTAATAAACTTTAAGCGTAAAGCGCCCTCAAAGCAAAAGGGCAGAGCTCCAAAAAAAGCGGCTAAAAGCCATACCAGAGTAACAAAGAGAAAACCCTCACGCTGACGCAAAGGGGTATTTTTGCTTTTATGGCAGAAAATAAACAATATAGCGGCGCTAACCCAGGTGGGTATGATACTGTAAACAAAAGATAAAGCATCTCCTTGGCCACAGGCTATAGATACCGCTAAAGGCAGCAACATGGCCCCGCCCAATACTAATAAAACTTTGCTCAGCAGGTATAATACTGGTTTAATACGCATAATTTATGCTCCAAATAGCTTTTCTACTTGTGTAAGCGCTTCTGGCATGATAAAAGTGATGACCCTGTCTTTAGCCAGTAGTTTCTCCTGACCGCTGGGTATTATATGATTACCATCGCGGATGATCATACAAACAATGGCTTTTTGCGGAAAGCGTAAATCCATAAGACGGCGGTTGGCCGCCGGAGCTTCCCCTGTTAGTAAAAACTCCATAATTTGCGCGCTTGTTTCTTCAAAACGCGTTAAAGCCAGGATTTTATTGCGGTTTATAAAACGCCGTATGGCGTCGGAGGTGAGGCTGCGCGGGCTAATAGCTACATCTATGCCGGCACGCTCTACCATGTTAATAAAATCGCTGTTGCGTATTTGGGCAATGGTTTTATGCGCGCCTAAATTTTTTGCCAACACACAGTTGAATAGATTATCACGGTCATCTGCGGAAACAGATACAAATATATCGGCTCTGCCGATATTCTCATCTTCAAATAATTGTAAGTTAAAGCTGTCTCCGGCTATTAACATGGTGTGTTCCAAATCTTCGGCTAACTCCTGGCAACGTTTCTCATCTGCCTCTATTAGGCGTATTTTAAAACGTCGCCCCTGCTTTTCAAGTATCCTAGCCAAATAATAACCGCTAAGATCGCCACCCATTATTACAATATCCTTACTCAAACTATGCGTTATGCCTAAATAATTTTCTAGGGCGGTAATATCACCGGTATTAGCCAAGATCAATATAGCGTCGCCGGGAAAAAGTGCAGATTCGCCACGGGGTATAGTAAAGCTATTGGCGCGTTCTAAGCCAACAATAATACAAGGCGCCGGAAAATTAAGCTCTGTTAAAGTAAGACCGGTATGAGGATAATTAGTTGGCAGGGTAAGTTCCAATAACATAACTTTGCCATCGCCATAATAACCAACATAATTAGCTTCCGGAAAGTTAATTAAATTACTGATAGCTAAGGCAGTAACCTGCTCTGGGTTGATCAGCATATCTATACCCAAAGCCTTTAGCCTTTCCATATTATTCAAATTGCTGTAATCGGGGTCGCGTACACGGGCTACTGTGCGGGCTGCTCCCATATTTTTTGCCAGAAAACAGGCTATCATGTTCAATTCATCTTTATCTGTAACAGCTACGAACAATTCGGCTTCCTGTGTTTCGGCTGTATTTAGTATAGGTATGCGCGCTGCGTTTCCTTCCACAGTGTTAATATCAAAATACTCAGTTAAGTTTTCTAAGCGGTGACGGTTAATATCTATTACCGTTACCTTATGCCCCTCACGACAGAGTGTATCTGTTATATTAAAGCCAACTTTGCCTGCTCCTACAATAATGCTTTTCATTTGTTCCTCCATATACTGCAGTAGTGAAGAATCATTTCTACTCTTTATTCCAATATCCTGCAAAGGAGCAGAGGGGAATTTGATAAGTTGCTTAAAGTAATAGAAATTATTGTAAAATGATCTGAAAATAATGAAATTTCACATTGAGCTTATCTGCCTGATAATTCTCCCCATATTGACCTCCTTATAGTAAAACAAGCAAAACTAGTGTGGTATAGGGTGTAGATAAAAATTATTGGTGTTTTAGTTTGCTTTAGTGTTGTCATTCTGAGCGAAGCGAAGAATCTTGTGCCCAAGCATCTGAT
>WRKD01000221.1 GCA_009778255.1 Bacillota bacterium | reverse complement strand
GATTGCGGCGCGAAGGCCGCAATGACGAGAAAATGATAGTTGCGCTAATTTGGCAGAGTTGTAAAGCTAGTTTTTAGAGGCGCCCATAAAATGTTTATAACCTATAGCGAGGTTATGGTTGACGATGTTACTGTTGAAGGGATAAGAGGCACGGTCAAAAAGGCATGGGCTTTCGTGTTTGCCCAAGGGTTGCCAAAATGCAGCGGTGATACCATACCTATACGGATCATAAAACTGTATAAACCAAAAATTAATTTCCGAGACCTTAGGTTAAAACCTGCTTCCTAAATATCTATATAGTGCTACCATGCTTATCTAATAGCTAGCTATTATGACAGGGTGTTTTGCCTGCCCTCATTTATGATATTTTTCAATCATACTTCATATATATGTGCTTTTTTAACATTCTTCTATGTAAATGATATTTTTTAAGCTCTCTTTCTTAGAACCTGTGTTCCCACAATTGAAATACTAAAGAAAAATATTCATTTATGCTTCAGCTCTGTGAAAAGTATTTATCTATTGCGCTAAATACTCTATTGTGCTATACTTTTTTCAGTAAATACTGTCGTTGGCGGTCTTGAAACCATTGATATTACTGGGTTTTCAAAAAAGTTCTGTATCGCCACTTCGACCACCAGTATATCAAGGCAAAGCAAAAATATTATTTTGCTTTGCCTTGATTGTACGCCTGGCATGGACGACAACTTGGGAGTGAAAGTCCACTGTGGGCTTGGCAGTAGTAAACACTAGCCAAAGGCATGGGTGTCCTTAATGTCATGAATAAGAGTAAATTACGGCTTGATTCTTCAAGACCCATTATGGAGCATTACTATTACAAACTTGTTGAAAATGGAAAGTGCGAGTTTTGTGTGCCAATATGAGTTATTACGTTTACATTCTCAAATGCGCTGACAGCACCTTATACACGGGGATAACAAATGATTTAGATTCTCGTTTGGCAATCCATAACAGCGGTAAAGGGGCAAAGTACACTTGTAGCCGGTTACCGGTAGAAATTGTTTATACGGAGAAACATGAAAACAAATCGTCTGCCCTCAAGCGTGAACTTGAAATTAAGAGTTTGAAACGAGAAACTAAATTAAAAATGATTGCAGAACGATAAGAATTACTCGGTAAGAAAGGAAGCATAATGCCCGATTTTGAAAAAAATAATAACATAGATCGTTTATTTATTCGTAAACTATTATTCTACTAACAGTTTATGCCGGTAAACTATCCGTCGGTTGAGGTTTTGCGATACCTCATATATACTATAAGAAAAAAAACCAACAAGGAGCTTTGCAAAATGAAAACTATGGGCGAAATCATTGCGTATAAACGAAAAGAAAAAAGCATGTCCCAAGCAGAATTAGCGGCAAAATTGAATATAACCGATAAAGCGGTATCAAAATGGGAGAGAAATTTATCCTGCCCTGATGTTAATTCTATTCCTAAATTAGCCGAAACATTGGGAGTCACTGTGGATGAATTATTAAACGCTAAAAAAATGGATGCGCCAAATAATGAACAAAGCGACATAATCAGCCTTATATTAAAGGCAGTTCCCCTTGCTATGGGTATAGCTGTTGTTGTACTTCATATATTGGGGGGAATTGACGCAAGTTCTGCTATTGTTCTGCTTGGTATAGGGCTGGTTTGTATAAGTATTGGAGCACTCAACGAGCGCAAAAAATAAGTTTTTATAGGGCGCCGAAAACAGGCAATATTTCAATCATGTTCAGCTCTTTGCAAAAGTCGTTTAGCCCCAGCCAAATTTAAACTATTAATTTTTATCCGCAAAGCAAAACAGAGGCTTAAAGCCTCTGTTTTGCCCATACTGGTAATATATATAAACATACGCTCCCCCGCCTAATAAACTTTCATCTTCCCCGCCTTTGAATATAAAAAATTACTCACGCCGGGCATAGCCCGGCGAGAATAATAAAAACGGTGTAGGATAATTACCTACACCGTAAAGCATTTACAACCAAACATCGAAATATTATACTTGCCATAGAAAGTCACAGCAGGTATAATAATGATTGGGCGCAGCTAACGCTGTTGTGTAGGATGGCGTATTCATCCTGCATAGGCTTTGGGGGTGGTGGTACACCTCCAAAGCTGCCGCTTATTATTCTCGCAGATATATCTTACAATATTTTGAAAATAATTTCAATACCTTTGCATATTTTTTAACTATTCTTACAATATAAATACATTAAAATATGAACATAAATATGAGCTTTGCATGAAATAGGTATGGTTTATACAACGAGGTATTATAAGGAAAGAATTATCCAGGCACCGTGTGCACCAAGAAAACCCCTACTGTTAATAAAAACAGTAGGGGTTTGGCATAGCGCCTGCTAATTACCGTTTTTGTATTATTGCCTGCAAACCGGCTTTATATGCTTTCAAGTTCAGCTCAAATATAGATGCTTTAAAATTACGCCGTAAGGACTCTTCCATACTTTCATCGCTAACCATATGAGTGATACTGTTGATTACACCTAATGCCACCACATTGGCGCACATTTCATTGCCCAATTGCTCTCGCGCTATAACGGTAACAGGAGCGCAATATACATCTATCCCTTCATGCTGGCCATCTTTGCCAATATCGCCATCCAGCACTAAAATTCCACCTTGTTCAATATTACCGGAGTATTTTTGATAAGCTTCATGCGACATGGTTAAAAGTATATTTGGCGTAACTACCTTGGGAAAAAATATCTGCTTATCCGAAATATTGACCTCCGACCGTGTAGAGCCGCCGCGCGATTCCGGGCCATAAACCTGAGATTGTGTAGCATTTTTGCCGTCTATCAGGGCTGCTTCGGCCAATATCATGGCGCCCCTAATTATGCCTTGACCACCGGTACCGCTTAAACGTATTTTCCAACTCTGCGCCATTATTTTTCACCTCCCTGTAAACGTTTCACCAATTTGGCATACTCTTTTGTGTATTCCAATGGTTCATGCTGATGCAGTATACCCACTACTATTTTATCGGCTACTTCCTCAGGCGTCATTTTATCGGCGCGAACTTTACTTACAGTATTTTCTTTCAGATAATTCACCATATCGGCTGGTTTGGGTATTTTATTATGACGTCCATAAGATATTGGGCATGTAGCCATAACCTCTATAACGGCAAAGCCGGGATGATTATGGGCTTCTACGATTAAATCTGTAAGTTGTTTGGCGTGGAAAATATCGCCGCGCGCCACAAAAGAAGCTCCCGCGCCAATAGCCAGCTTGCAGAGATCAAAATCCGGGTCAACCGTACCATAAGGCGAGGTAGTACTTTTTTTACCAAAAGGTGTAAGAGGCGAAAATTGTCCGCCTGTCATACCATAAATATGATTATTAAACACGATCAATGTCATGTCCATATCGCGGCGGCAGGCATGAATAAAATGATTACCGCCAATGGCGGCGCAGTCACCATCGCCGGAAAAAACGAATACATGCATTTCCGGTTTAGCCATTTTTACGCCGGTAGCGAAAGGTAAAGCGCGCCCATGCGCAGTGTGCAAAGTATTGATATCTAAATAACCGGTGATCCTGGAAGAGCAACCAATGCCGGATACGCCCACACATTGATTTTTATCTAATTGCAGTTGATCCATAGCACGGGCCCAGGCACTCATCACAATACCATTTCCGCAGCCGGAGCACCAAATATGAGGCAGGTTGCCGCGGAAATATTCTTTATATATCTCCTTCATTTACAGCACCTCCTTAACTTTGGCCACGATTTGCGCCGGCTCTATCATTTCACCATCTACGCGGGTAAGGGTGCATACTGGGGTATCTGCCGGCGCAACGCGCTCCACTTCCCTTGCATATTGACCCAAATTCATTTCCGGCACTATAACAGCTTTTTTGCCGGTACAGGCTGCTTTTATACGCTGATCATGGAAAGGCCAAATGGTGATAGGACGCAATAAGCCAACTTTAACACCTTGCTCGCGCAATTCCATAACCGCTTCCTGAGCGCTGCGGGCTACGCTGCCATAAGCTATGAGCAGCACTTCGCAATCTTCAAGTTCTATTTCCTCAAAAGTTGCTATTTCATTCACATGATCTTCTATTTTAGAGGTAAGACGGCGAATACTAGCATCAACTTCCGGCAGTTTGCTGGTGTAAAAACCTTTTTCATTATGAGTTAAGCCTGTTACATGATAGCGGTAGCCGGCGCCAAAATCGGCCATTAAAGGTACGCCATCCGGCTCATTATTGTCATAAGGTATATACTCTTGCGGCGGGCAAGTAGGTCTTTTGCGGTCGATTATTTCCACCGCTTCATCTTCAACGTCGAAACGCTCGCGTAAATGGCCTATTTCTTCATCTAGCAATAATACCACAGGATTACGATATTTTTCCGCCAAATTAAAAGCATTGATAGTTTCAAAATATGTTTCCATTACCGAGCTGGGGGCTAAGGCAATAACGGAATGATCCCCATGGGTTCCAAAACGCGCTTGTTGTATATCGCCTTGTGCGGATAAGGTGGGTAAGCCGGTAGAAGGACCGGGGCGCTGAACATCCACTATAACAATAGGTACTTCGGTAATAACCGCATAGCCCAGCAATTCCTGCATTAGCGAAAAACCCGGCCCCGAAGTAGCGGTAAAGGCTTTAAGGCCTGTGCAAGCTGCACCGATAATAGCACCCATAGAGGCAATTTCATCTTCCATTTGCAAAAACTTCCCTCCCCGGGGCGGCAACATGGTAGACATATATTCTGCCACTTCGGTCGACGGGGTAATAGGATAACCGGCATAAAAGGTGGCTTTGGCGGCTATAGCCCCTAAAGCGCAAGCTTCGTTGCCTTGCACTAATCTTACTTTACTCATTCTCTCTCGCCTCCACTTCCACACAAAAATCGGGGCAGTGCATCTCACAAGTAAGGCAACCAGTGCAAGCATCTGCATTGTTTACATTTGCTTTACCTTCCGCAGTAGCGCCAAAAACCTTGGTGGGGCATAGAGCGATGCAGATGCCACAAGCTTTACAAAGCTTTTCTTGTACGGTAACATTGTACAATTTCTTGGCCATAATCTTAAAAACTCCTTCCCAAAAATGCTTGTTTGAATAACAATATACCACTATGAAGCAAGTACAAGGCTATTATACCATAAAACAATACAAAGCTGTTCTTATTGAAAATTTAAAATATTATTGAACCTTATTTACATAATAAACAACTCGGCCGCCTTGGTTTTTTTGCCTTCTCAACTTTCTTTTTTTAAGCTTTTCAGAAAACTCCCTCATCAATATTTCTTTTTCCTTAACAGATAAAGCATGGCAAAACCCCATAAAAACCTTGAATTTTATTCTACGGTGCTCTTGCCGCACTTGCATTCCCAATTTGGTTAAAGTTAAATTGCAGGCTCGGCCATCTTCAGCGTCCGGGTCTTTAATAATAAACCCTTTGCTTTCCAGGCGATTAACAGCACTAGTCAAGGTGCTTTTCGCAAGTTGCAGCTGCTCGCACACATCCTTCATCATACCTTTGGGTTGCTTTTCTGCAATTTGTAAAATATCTAATTCAATTGCATTCAAGCTTTGCAAAGCAGTATACTTTTTGCCGGCTATTTCCCTTTTCATACGTAGATCAATGCTTTGCCATAAGTCGTCTAACTCTTGCATTATATCCATAATAATATCCTCAGCCAATATAGATCGAAGATCGCACTAATATAGTACGCTACTCGAGGGAAATTGTCAAGAAAAACCGTTAAGGGCCCTCTAAATAAAAAATCTAAATACCCATTGACAAATAATATTATATCGCATATAATATTAAACAGCATCTAGCATGATAATTTATTAAATACCATATACAATGGAGAGATAGAAATATGAAAAAAAGAATAACCATCATCATCATTGCCGTAGCGCTGCTCAGCTTAATCTCTTGGGCAATATTGCGTCCCCCCGCCATAGAATGTATAGCGTTGGAGTATAGTTCGCTTGAAAACTCCTTTACAGAAATAGGCGAAGTTATACCATTAATGGAAACCGATGTTTATGGCAAAATTGGCGGTAGATTACTGGAAGTAAAAGCATTTGCAGGCTCAAATGTAAATATGGGAGACTTACTTTTCGTTTTTGATACAAGCGAGCTAACAAGCGAGGAGAAAAATCTCCAAGCTCAAATAGCTGTTATAGATAGTCAAATAACTACTCAGCTGATAGATTTAACACTACAAAAAAGTTCTCTTGAATCCGCAATAGCCAATAACAAAATCATGCTTGAACAAGCGCAAACAGAAGTAAACTTAAAGGGCGATAGTTTACAAGCCGCCACCTCGCTTTATGAAATAGGCGGCCTTACCTCTCAAGAATTACTTAATGCTCAAAGCGCCTATGAACAAGCGTATAAAAACAAAGAACTGCTTGATAATCAACAAAAGCAAGCTGCCATTCAGTTATCTACGGTCAACAACCAGCTCAACGATTTTCGCCTCGGGCAAGGTGTGGAGAAAGAAACAGATTCAGCCTTAAAACAACAGCTATTAGCCCAAAAAAACGCCTTGGAAATACAATTGGCTTTGCTTGCCGAAAAGCTGGATGAAACAGAAGTTAATGCCCCTTTAGCCGGTATAGTAAGAGATTCCTCCCTAAAAACTGGGCAAATAATACCCTATGGAACTAAACTCTGTTCTATCTATCAGGCAGATTTTTATAGAATAGATTGCTATATTTTGGTAGAAAATACCGCAGGTATCAATATAGGAGATAAAGTTGAAATAACCCTGCGTCAAAAAGACGGAGATAAAATATATGCGGGGCTGGTCGATCGCATTGCCTTAGACGCTTCTAGTATAATATCCAAAGTGGGGCTTAGCGAAAAGCGTGTTAAAGTCGAGATATCTATGGCAGAAGAAAATTGGGAGGGTTTAGGACCCTATTGGCCTGTTGAAGTCTGTTTTATCACTGCAAAGTCAAATAATTGTCTAATGGTACCCAAAACTGCTCTTTTTGAAGAAACAGAGAATAACTGGAATGTTTGGGTTATACGAGAGGGCAAAACGATGGCGATTGCTGTAGAAAGGGGGATTCAAACGCCCTCACAAGTTGAAATAAGAGGGGAAATTTTTCCGGGAGATATAATCATAAAGAATGCTAAAACAAGCAAGATTACAGTAAATACCAGCGTTAAGGCGGTTTTATAAATGAAGAACAGTGAAATTGAAAAAGGAATAATAATATCAACCAGCAAACTTTGTAAAACTTTTACTATCGGAACGACAAAGCAACCGGTGCTAAAATCTCTTGATCTTAATGTTTATAGCGGAGATTTTACAGTAATAATGGGTTCTTCTGGGGCAGGCAAATCTACGCTTCTATACGCCCTTTCCGGTATGGATAAACCTACATCTGGAGAAATAACCTTTAATGGGCAACCAATTTCCGGTATGACCAACGATCAGCTGGCTGTTTTTCGCAGAAAAAACTGTGGGTTTGTATTTCAACAAAATCTGCTTTTGGATAATATGAGTATTATGGATAATGTACTCTCCTGCGGCTTGCTGCTAAACAGCTCCAAAAAGCAATTGATCCAGGATGCAAAAGATTTACTGCTGCAAATAGGCCTTACAGAGAATATTTGGAATAAATTCCCTACCCAAGTATCTGGGGGCGAAGCGCAGAGGGCAGGTATTGTGCGGGCTTTAATCAACCGGCCCCATGTTGTGTTCGCCGATGAACCTACCGGCTCACTAAACTCAGCCGCAGGACGTGCTGTGCTGGATGTTTTAAGCGAGGTTAACCGTTTAAACCAAAGCATTATCATGGTTACCCATGATTTAAATTCCGCACGCCGGGGAAACCGTATAATTTATTTATTAGACGGTGCTGTGCAGGGAGAATGCCTACTTGGGCCCTATAACCAAGATGATAGGGAAAGACAGGATAAATTACAGCAATTCCTCCTGGGAATGGGGTGGTAGCAATAGAAAAGTATTTTATGCTCATACGTAATTATCTTCATAAAAGCCGTTCTCAAACGGTATCGATGTTCTTGATCATTTTCATGGCTACCGCCCTAATGAGCATAGGGGCTTTAACACTTATAGATTATGGTAATTTTTTCGATCTAAAAGCAGCGCAGCTAAATGCACCTCATCTTATTGCAATAATAGATAAAATGTCCTATAGCCCGGCTCATCTTGATTATTTACGCAGCGATTCTTCTGTTACAAATATTGAGGTAGAAGATGTGCTGTTCTTAGATAATTGCAGCTTTTGGTATGGAAATGGCAAAAATACCCAAAGTATCATCATCCAAAATGCCGCTACTTGTAGAAATATGTCGCCTTTGACAATTATCGATGAAATTGAATTAGCGGCGCCAAACGCTCTTTACGCCCCATACATGCTTCATGCGGGAGGGGGCTATGAGGTCGGCGATACTTTTATTGTAGAATACGAAAATCAAGAATATGAATTTCTAATAGCAGGTTTTATCGAAGATATTATGCTCGGCGCTACCAATATGGGGGTTTTTGGTTTTTATATGCCGGAGCCACTGTTTGTAAAATACCTGGCAGAAAGTTCAGCTAAACCCGCTGTTTTGCTCTCTGCCCAACTAAATGACCAAAACTTGAGCGAGGAAGTTTCTAATGGGTTTATGAAATTTTGCAGTGAGAGCAAAAGCTCTATTTGGGGTTTTTCGATCATTATTTTAAAAATGGCACGTACCATGATCACCAACATGGTCTCAATGATCATCGTGGCTTTTGCCCTTATAATTGTTATGGCAGCGCTAATTATTATATATTTTCGTATTAATGATAGTATCCATGATGATATTAAAGATATTGGCATACTAAAATCCATGGGTTATACCAACCGGCAAATTAAACTCTCCATACTATTGCAGTTTCTTAGTATTAGCATTTTAGCTGGCATATTGGGAATTTTCATCTCTTATTTAGCCATACCATTCGTATCAAAGATGTTTTCTGCACAAAGCGGGCTAATCTGGGAACAGGGTTTCGCCCCGCTTACCAGTGCATTATGCTTGTTCACCTTGTTACTTGCAGTTATTATGAATGTTTTTTTCAGTTTGCGAAAAATGAAAAATCTACACCCTATTATGGCGATAAGAGAAGAGACCAAAGCAAGCGGCGTAAAGCGAAATTATTTTGCCCTAGATCGTATTAAAGGAGGGCTGCATTTTTTAATGGCCGGCAAGCTGGTCATGGAGAATTTATGGCAAAATATAATCATAGCCCTTATAATTGCTACAATAACTTTTGCCTCAGCTTTCGGTTTAGTTATGTATTATAATATGGCTATTGACCCTAAATCATTTATAGACACCGTCGGTGGTGAAATGTGTTCTGTGGCTTTAATCCCCGCTGCTAATATCGGTGCTTCTACGCTTCTTGAAGAAATAGATAATATGAAGGAAGTAAAGAAAGCGATTTTCTTCGATCAATATTCAACAAATATCGGCGAAGAAGATTATGTTGTAATTATTACACAAGATTATGACGATCTTCAAAAGCATATGCTTTATGAAGGCAGCTATCCCAAAACTGCATATGAAGTGGCAATTGGAGGGTTCGGAGCTCTAAAGCTAGGTAAAGAAATCGGCGACACTATCTTGGTCGTTTATGAAAATGAAAAGGTCGAATTTGAAATTACGGGCTTTATACAATCCGGCAACAATATCGGCAGACAACTTGCGTTAACAGAGGAAGGCTTCCGTAAACTGAAGCCGGATTACATTCCCAGGATTATATATATTTATCTAAATGAAGGGGAAAAGGCGGATATTCTTATCGAATTATTGGAAAGCCGCTATGGCAACGCTATTTATAAGCCTCTTAATTTTGATGAAATCATCGAGGGTCAAATGAAATCTTATATTACACTTATTGCACTCATGGAAACTGTAGTGCTCTTGATTACCGCTGTTATTGTTTTTCTGATTTTGTATTTCATTATAAAGACTATGATCAGCAGGCGAAGAAGACGTTTTGGCGTACAAAAAGCCCTCGGTTATACTACATTTCAAATAATGCAGCAAATAGCTTTAGGGTTTTTGCCAGTCTCATTAAGCGGCACTTTAATAGGGGCTATTATGGGTTGTGTTTTCATCAATCCCTTAATTACGGCTTTGTTCAGAATTACCGGAATAATGAATTTCAACATGACAATATCTTATCAGTTATTACTCCTTTTATGTCTTAGCTTAACCTTTCTATCCTATATCATCGCTATGATGATCTCTTACCGCATCCATAAAATATCGGCCTATGTTTTAGTAACAGAGTGAACAAAAGGCGGGCTTAGCCCGCCTTTATTATACAAATGACCATTCTACACTAAATAGGGCAATAATTTACCTTGCCGGGTTCGCCGCCTACCATATTATATTCTACACGTGTTTTACCTGCCATGCGGTTTTCCAAAAATGTTTTCGCCACCTGCGGAAACATAATATACATCAGTAAATCTTCTGGTGTTTCTATCCAGGCGCCTATCTCTTTTTGCGCTTCTGCCAACATAGGCGGTAATAAATCTGCCGGGCGGCAGGTTATGGTTTCGGTAGAACCTATTACTTTTTGTTTCATCTCTATATCTACAGGCGAAGGCGGCGCGCCATATTCACCTTTGAAGTAATTTTGTGTTTCTTTGGTAGCCATTTTATAGCGCTCGCCTTGCAATACATTTAACAAAGCTTGGGAACCTACTATTTGACTGGAAGGCGTAACTAAAGGCGGATACCCCATATCTTTTCGCACGCGCGGCACTTCCGCCAATACTTCGTTTAAGCGATGCATGGCATTGCTTTGTTCCAACTGAGAAATAAAATTTGAGATCATGCCGCCGGGTATTTGATACTGCAGAACATTGGGGTCGACCCGGGGGTCGGCATTATCGAAAGCGGCGTATTTTTTACGAATAGTCTTTAATTCTTCCGCTATAGGTGAAATCTTAGCTAAATCTATACCCGTATCGAAAGATGTTCCCGTCAAGCTGGCAATCATCGTTTCTTCGCAAGGTTGAGAAGAAGAAAGTGCTAAAGCAGAATTGGCGCAATCTAAAATATCCGCACCCGCCTCCACAGCTTTCATATATGCCATTGAAGCCATACCGGAAGTATAGTGACAGTGCATTTGCACCGGCAAACCAGTTTTTTCTTTAATGGCGCGCACCAGTTCATATGCGCCATACGGATAAATAATGCCGGCCATATCTTTTATGCAAATGGAATCTGCCCCCATATCGCGCAAAGTAGCTGTTAATTCGGCAAAGTGCGCAATACTGTGTACAGGGCTGTTAGTATAAGATATACAACCTTGTACATGCGCCCCTTCTCTTTTAGTAGCTATCATGGCTCGCTCTAAATTACGCGGATCATTTAAGGCGTCGAATATTCGGATAATATCGATACCATTGCCCACCGCCCGTTTAACAAATTCATCGACCACATCATCGGCATAATGACGGTAGCCCACCAAATTCTGCCCACGCAGCAACATTTGTAGTTTGGTCTTTGGCATGGCTTTTCTTATTAGCCGCAGGCGCTCCCAGGGGTCTTCATTTAAAAATCGCATACAACTGTCAAAAGTTGCGCCGCCCCAAACCTCCATTGAATAAAAGCCAACTTCATCCATAGCCGGGGCTACAGCCAGAATATCCTCAGTTTTCATCCGCGTAGCTAAGAGCGACTGATGAGCGTCACGAAAAGTGGTATCGCAAATCTTCACTTGATGCGGCATAGCAAATCCTCCTTGTTGTATTATCTTTTCTTTTATTTACAGTTTTTTAAGCTTCGTCGAAGCAGGAATCCACTATACCATGTCTAGTGTATATCCTGGCTTTTCCGCGAATTTTGACCGCCGAAACATGCTGTGTAAATTGCAGCAACATCACCTCGCCTTTATCTAGCTTTTCGCTGTGGCTTAGGCGCGTGTCTTTCCCGCGCGTTAGCCCGGAAATAGTTACGCCGTTTTCTTCTGCCCGCACCACTACATACTCTTGCGTTATCAGCGGCTCCGTATACGAAAAAGCATTGTTTTGCTGTTCTTCCAAACTCATAATTTCACCTAATTCTTATGTAAATTTATCTATCAGAGCTTTAGCCACTGGCGGCGGAACCAAATTACTAATATCCCCGCCAAGTTTGGCTGCATCTTTTACCTGGCTGGAACTAACAAATAAATAGAGCGCCTCACCCATTAAGAATACGGTATCTACTTTATCATATAGGCTGCGGTTCATCAAGGCCATTTGCAGTTCTTTTTCAAAATCCAGCACCACTCGCAAACCGCGAATAATAAAGCCCACGCCTTTTTCCCGGCAATAATCCACTAAAAGACCGGAAAAAGAATCGACTTTTACATTGGGCAAATCTTTCGTTACTTGCCGTACTAAGCTGCAGCGCTCATCGGTAGTAAAGAGTGTTTGTTTATTATTATCCTCGGCAATAGCTATAATAATATCATCAAATAATTTGCTGGCACGCAAGGCTATATCAAGATGCCCATTAGTTACTGGGTCAAATGTACCTGCATAAACAGCTTTACTCATGAACAACCTCATTTCAAGTCATTACTTCTTACCTATATTGTACAGGCAAATCAGCTTTTGGTCAAGCATTTATACAATTAGGAAAAATCAAACAGAATAATAATCGCTTTGATTATTTGGCTTTTTCGCCTACTGTAAACAGGTTATTTTGGGGTTACGCAGAATATAATAATTAATTAGTTGAGAAAGAGGCATTTCATGGATACTCCATGTGTATTAGTTGTAGATGATGATAAAGAAATTGTACGCGCTATTGTTAAGCTATTAGAACCGGAATATATCCGTTTACTTACAGCATACGACGGTATAATGGCTTTAGATATTTTATCTACGCAGGATGTACAACTTTTAATACTGGATGTTATGATGCCGCGTTTAGACGGGCTTTCCGCTATGCTTAAAATACGGGAGAAAAAAAATATTCCTATTATTATTCTATCTGCCAAAAGCGAAGATAGCGACAAAATCCTGGGGCTTTCTATGGGCGCAGACGACTATATTGTTAAACCCTTTAACCCGCAAGAATTAGTAGCCAGAGTTAAAAGTCAACTTAGAAGATACATGTATTTGGGCTCGCTGGGTAAAGATATCAGCAATAATCAACTGCGGGTAGGCGGCCTTACTTTAGATACAGACGCCAAAGAACTTACTGTAGACGGTGATCCGGTACGCCTAACCGCCACCGAGTATCGTATTTTAGAACTTTTGATGAGTAATCCCGGTATAGTTTTTTCCGCCGAGCGCATTTATCAAAGAGTATGGAATGAAGAAGGCTTTGCGGTAGAAAATACTGTGATGGTCCATATAAGACATATACGTGAAAAGATAGAAATAAACCCCAAAAATCCCAAGTATTTGAAGGTGGTGTGGGGCATTGGCTACAAAATGGAAAAGATATAGCCGTTCCCGGGCAGCCAAAATAGCGGCTTATGCCACGCTTATTATCTGCCTCTGCCTGATTTTTAATCTGCTGAGCGAGTTTATATATGCACATGACAGTGATTTAGAATCGGTAGTTCAAGAGGAATATTATAATAGCAATACATATTATGACGATGTTGAGCTTGCTCTTTACGCCACATACAATCTTCTGCAACTGCCTAAAGAAGCTGAAGCGCCTCAGCGTTATTATTATTACTATGCTTATAATGGCTTAAACGGGCGTTTAATAGCTAATATTGCGCCTTTGGGCGCCCATGAACTATCCGGCTACCTTTACGGTTTTCTGGGCGCGGAAATTAGCATGCTTAGGGTAGATGACGGCGCCACACAGCCACTGCTGTGGGAGGATAAAGTTAATATAGATTTATTAACAGCCCATACTTCCTATTTATACAACTCGCCAACAGATTCCATAGTATATGTTATTTTTACAGATGACCTGATATATGAAAGACAAAAAGCTTGGGAAGATGAACGCGCTATTTTATTGGGAAGTGCGGAACGTTCGCTGGCTGTACTATTCATAATTGTGCCTTTACTTATGTATTTGGCGTTGGTAACCGGCCGCCGTCCTAAGGATGAAGAACTTCATAGCGGTTCTTTAGATGCCTTATACAGCGAAGCACTGTTTTTGCTCTTATTTTTAACAGTAGCAGGCGGAGGGTTATTATGGTTTAACGCCGTAGAGGCAATAAGGCGGCAACTCTATTATTCTCAGGCAGGGTTACCGCAAGATACCCTGCAACTGCTTTCCTTGGCGCTGACCATTTTTGTAGGGTTTATGGTGCTTTGTTCACTGTTATTACTCAATGCCTTAATACGCAAAATAAAAGCGCAAACTCTGGTTAAGCATAGCTTAGCCTATCAGCTTTTTTATCTGCTGGCTAAACTTTTAGGAAAAATATGGCCTGCAGCTACCGATGCCTTTCGGCAAGTTTTTGTCGGGCCGGAATATGGCGAAGGTGACCCTGCCGAAGGTATGTTTTACCGCCAGCGGCGCTTTCTTATCACTACCGCCGCCGCCATGTTATTATTGATACTGTTCCTACGGCTGAATATTTGGCAACTGTTTATATTGACTTTGCTTTCCGAAGCCGTGGTGGTCTATAATTTTCTGCGCGGTAATCAAAAAGATATGGCTGCGGTCAAGGCAAGCGTAGAAAAGAGTTTAAACGAGCAAATGCGCTTAGAAAAGCTAAAAATAGAATTGGTAACCAATGTATCGCATGACTTAAAAACCCCTCTCACCTCCATTATCAGCTATGTAGAGCTACTAAATAAAGAAAAGAATTTAAGCCCCTCTGCCCGCGATTATGTGCAGGTACTTAATGAAAAATCGCGCAGGCTGGACCGTATCGTATCCGACCTTTTTGAGCTGGCTAAAGCCACCAGCGACAATATACCCCTGGAACTGGAGATGCTGGATTTAAAACTTTTATTCACACAAACCCTAGCCGATATGGGAGATAGCATTGAAGCTTCCGGTTTATTATTACGCGCAAACTTAGCAGAGCAGCCGCTGCCGGTGCTGGCAGACGGCAACCGCCTCTATCGCATGCTGCAAAATGTGCTAGATAATGCCCTAAAGTATTCGCTTTTTGGCTCGCGGCTCTTTATAGATTTAACAGAAAAAGACGGGCGAGCCATTGGTGTGGTAAAAAATACCGCTGCCTATGAAATGAAATTCAGCGCCGAAGACGTATTACGCCGCTTCAGCCGCGGCGATAGTGCACGCAGTAGCGAAGGGTCCGGTTTAGGTTTGGCAATAGCCAAAAGCTTTTGCGAGCGTTGCGGCGGCAAATTCAATATATTTATAGATGGCGATCAATTCAAGGTGGTCATGGAATTCCAGCTAAAAACCTCCACTATCAGCCAGTCGCACGACCCAGGAACAAGCAACTCTACCCTGCTCTCGGCTTCAATAATAGCAAATTAACAGCTATTGCAGATAACAAAACTTTACTATAGGGGGAAACTCAAACTTGTTTCTGGATTGACAAGCCATGCACTTTCATGTATAATATTTTTTGTCAAAACATGGGCGATTAGCTCAGCTGGGAGAGCGCTAGCTTCGCATGTTAGAGGCCGAGGGTTCGAATCCCTTATCGTCCACCACCAATATGTCAAGCCCAAGCTAAAAAAATATTTTTTAGCTCGGGCTTAGGCTTTTTATGCGTTAATATTTATAAAGACTCGTAATCCCATTTATCTTTTGGAAACCTCTCGTACTTTCCATTTTTCACTTGAGGCATCGCAACAACAAGCAGTTTTCTTGGTCGTGTCATTGCAACATACGCGATACGCATAAGTTCTGTAGCCAAATCGCCTGTATTGAAAAAAGAAGGTGTAAGAGTGTTTCCTCTTGTTGATTCAACAAGCAATAATAGTGCATCATACGTCTCTCCCTTTACGCCATGGATAGATGATAAAGTATGGTTTGTGATGTTTTTGCTTTCAAAAAACTTTAGCAGAGGGATACTTTTGAAATTTGGGTTTTTCTGATCTCGGTTTTTAATTTTAATAATATCATCAAGCGTACGACTGTCGCGCACGGATAACTCAATACAGGATAGAGTTTGTGTTGTTGCAGTTTTCATAGTTGCAATCCATGTATTAATGGGCTGATTTGGATTAGGCAGTCTAATTAGCAATTCTATGACCTTAGAACGCCATAATTCATAAGACATTGTTGTTTCGATGTCAACGTCTATCGAAATCTCAATATCACGGATTTCACCAATGCAAATACTATATAGAGCCTTCTCGCACAACGTATAAGCCTTTTTTCTTGAGCCAGCAAACCACTCAAAAGCAGATTGTGCAAAGAATTCAACTTCTTTGCTTTTCCAAAGCCCTGGTATTTCAGTATCCAAATGTATTCGACTTCGGGTGACCACCGCAACATTATCCGACGCGGTGACGATATTATTAGCGTGACATAGTTCAAGGAACCTTGTAGTTATTTTGCTCTTTACATTATCTATGCTGCCGTCATATAAGAGTAAAAGTGGCTTTTGGCGGTAATCTGCGTTACTACCTTTTGCAGTGCTTGGCTCACCATTTTCTAATGTTTTTGAAAAGGCTTTGGTCGCATTGCATATTAGTTGAGAGCTTCGGAAATTTGCGGTAAGGGGTAACGTCATCCATTCAACATGGTCTCTTTTCTCTATAAAACACTCCGGCGTTGCATTTCGCCATTCATATATGGATTGGTCTGGATCACCAACTAAAAGCATTGATTCCAAACCATTATCGCAAATTAAATCAAGTATGGCCATTTGTTCGATGGACGTATCTTGAGCTTCATCTAATAATATAATTGGAAAACGTGTTGCTATGGCCTTTGCTATCTCTGGATATTTTATTAGCAGCAAATAAGCGAGGGCAGAAACTTCACTTTGAAAAATAAATCCTTTTTTCAAAAGGGTTTGCTTGCATTCATAGCATGGAGGATGTTTGCGATTATTATTAGGTGGGCACTCAACAAGGGTTTTACGATGATACAATCGTCCATCCATACCCCATCTGAAGTCATGGATATTTTCGACACATCCTTTTCGGCGGCATTCATGTCTCCAAGAATTATACGGAATTGTGAAAACATCTTTTATAGCTATTGTGGGGCGTCGGGGATCTTTCAACATTAAATATCCAAAACGTAATAATATATACTTGTTGATGAAACTATCCAACGTGCCGATATAATGGGGATACGCTATCTCAAATCCCCCGGGCATCAACTCTTTTGTTTGCTTCCCGATTTCATCACTTGCCACATTTGTAAACGATAGCACCGCAACGCCTTGATGAGGTCGGTTCCAGGATTTGACATGCTTGAGTAGTTTTTGTGCAACAACGTATGTTTTTCCGCTACCGGGGCAAGCACATAGAACTACTTTTCCTTCCGCAGTTAGGAAATTATTTTCTCCTCGGTCAAAGCGTGTATTGCCACGGCTATTCCTCCGCTTCTGTAACGGCATAAATTGCTTTGGCTATGTATGTAGGAACACAAAAAGGATTTATTACTTCTATGCCCTTGCTTTTATCTTCATTCTGTTCCTTGATCACTCTGCTTAGTGCTTGAGCAACCTGTCCTTTGCTTGTACTCCGGGCACGAATGAATAACCATATCCGTATCGCTTTATTCTCTATTGTGCTTTCATTTTCAACGAGCGTTTTTAAAGATAAACCCACTTCAGGGAACTCGTTTGCAATAGCCTCTAAAATGTGAGGTATATTGTTTGCGTGTAGTGCTAATTCATATTCCAAGGTTTTTTTCGCACCACATAACTCAATGTTGATGTTGGAACAAAGGGATTGGATGTTATTGAACCGTGCAGATGGTAGACCTCTTTTTAACTTTTCATGAAGGTCTGTTAAGTCATCGTCAAAATCTAAGTCTTTTGGGATATATGTTTCGTGGTGAGATTTATCGGTGCATCTATCATCATCAGTAATGATGGATGTTTTAGCAAAGCATTTTATATCAGCGGGTAATGTGAGCAGCTTTGCAAATGGCTTAAAAGACGTTCCGTCTACATTAACCATTTCAACAGCGTATTTATCAAAAGACCGGTTTATTGACCTAGCCATCTCAGGTAGTAATATGGCTTCACTGATACCTTCAACGAAAACTACGCCTTTAGCAAAAAACATTTGTGATTTCGTCACGTCAAGGTACTTTTCCAAATAATCTTGCTCATCCGGCTCAAGGTGGGCATTTGTTAATGGATAACAGTGTACCGTATGAGAATCCTCATGCAAAAGATTGATTGCATTGATTCCTATCCTTGAAACAAGTGTTGGTGAATGCGATGTATAAATGACTTGGATTGAGGATAAGTCATTATATTTTCGTTCAAAAAAGTTGTGTATTAACTCTTGCAACTGAGGATGTAAGTGAGCTTCCGGTTCTTCTATTGCAAACAAGTTTAGACTTACGCCTACTTTTTCTAAGGACATGTCCCCTAATACAGCCGACATGAAAAGGAGATTGTTATAACCCAAGCCGTTCTGATAAAGCTCAAACGAATGGTTCATTAAAGCAAGAAGAGATGCCTTTAAGTCTGGATCAATTTCAATACCAGTTTGCAAGAATTTGTTTATATCAAAATAAATACCAGCTTCTGCGTCTTGATAGATTTTCGATAAATTGTGACTTCGACACATTTCCATCAATAAATCATAATGAGGAAAATCTGTACTAATAAAATGCCATCTTAGTACAATCCATGGTCTGAGAGCGGCCGCAATAGAATCAAATTTAGGATCGACAAGACCGATATCAATTTGCTGATGGAGCAGTTCCTGCTCAATATCAGATAAATTTACGTTTATGACATCTTTGGTTTTTTTGATAGGTTCCATTTCAAGGATTGCTTTATTCGCTTTCAAAAGTTCGCTGACTAGTACTGTTTTCGTTTCTTCATCGGTAGTAATGGTGTTTAGTAATCGGGCCAGTTTACTTGTGCGAGAAGGACGCATTTCACTTTCTGCATCCCTCAATGCACCCAAAAACGCTACATTCATTGCGTCAAATGTTTCGCTTGAGAGCGGATTTCCTTCAGTTTTTCCGCCCCAAGCTCTATATTTCACTTTTTCAGAACCCGATGGGGTTATGACAGTGTAAAATAGTAAATGAAACTCGCCAGTTAAAGGTTCTTCTGGATTCCATATTTCTATAAGATTGTTGGGGACATCATCAAGATAAACATCGATTTGAGCTGTATCTGCCCTATGTCCGCAATGGTTGACATGAAAATCTGCCTTAGAAAAATAAATGTCTTTATTGTATGTGATTGTTGAAAAGGCAATCCGAATTGCGTCAATGAGTGCTGATTTTCCGCTGTTATTTTCGCCGATAATAGCATTGACACCTTTGTTGAAAACAAGGTCAATGCCAGTCTCATCAAAAGCCCGGAAATTCTTTAATATTATCCTTTTCAGAAACATACAGATACCTCTCTAATCAGTTTTATAGTTTGCTAATATTCTTAGTATCTTATCGTATACATAGACGCGATGCCTCGATTGATTATTTTCTAATTGTAGGATGCCTAACTCGCAAAGCATATTGACTGATTTTGCTGCCGTGTTGAACGAAATTTCCAAAACATTGGAAATTATCCTTATTTGAGACAAAGAATGCACCTTAAAGTAATTATATACCGCCATCAACTTTTTTGCGGATGAGCCAAGCTCAACAATCTTGTGCTCGTCTTCAATAATTATCTGATGAAGCTGATCAATTTTATTTATTGCTTCCATAGCGGATTCATAAATTCCTCGGACAAAGAACTTAATCAATGCAATGTATCCACCGCTATATTGGGTGCTTCCCAATATTGCAAAGTAATCATTTTTTCTATAGTATAGATATTCGGATAGCCTAATATAGGGAGCGGCTCTAATCCCATATGAATGCAAAATCATTGGAAACATGATCCGGCCAATAACGCCATTATAGCAATCATATGGGTGTATCATTTCAAATTGATAATGAGCCAGAGCTGCCTTCACCAAAACATCCGTTTTTTCATTGTCAGATAGAAAAGTGGAAATATCCGCGAGACCGGAACGTATTTTGTCGGGGGCGGTAGGGTTGTATTCTTTCAAATTTGTTCTCATTTGCCCCAAAAAAGAAAATTTATCTCGTTCTCTTATTTTTTTATCCGAATCATGCCCATATATAGCAATGGTACAAAGCTGAGAAAAATCAATTTCGCCAACATTTTTTTCAAATGAATATTTATATGCCGATACAATATTGAGAATGTTTTTAGCTTCTCTTTTGCCTGTATTGATCGCTTTTAGCAACTCTATAAAATAACCGTCATCATAATCAATCAGTCTGGAAAAGTGGCATTCTATTAGAATCATCAACTCACTAATAATTTTGATGTCAGGAATATGTTTTATCATGCCTTCCAACACCCCTAATTGCTTATGGGTCATAGTGAGTAATGTAAATAGTTCGTCATCCATATCGAAGAATTTTTCATCCATCAAGGGTCGTGGGGTGAAAGTATAAAAGCTAAAAGGCTCTAATGGGCGTATAGGTTTCCAATCATCTCTCAAATGCTGTTCATATTCACCTGTATATTGATACATAGCATACCTCGCATAAAAAAACTTCTATTTTATCGTATCATAAATTATTGAAATAGTCAATGCAAAATTGCGCGCATATTTCATCGTTTGCTGATTTTAGTGAAATATAGAGTTTTGCGTTTACTCCACCTGATACCACCAGTATGTCAAGCCCGCGCTAAAAATATTTATAGCTCGGGCTTTGGCATTAATGCATCAACCATTGTTAATATCAACTAATTCTTGAGTCGTGTGCTTTTTATTCAATAAAAGCTGCTATTACTCTTCATTATCGTCTGCGAGACTGATAACTTCCTTGATTTCTTCAAGTAAGTCGTTTTCGGATGGTAGGTAAAGCTCATATTTGCTTGTTAGAATGTTTGTACTGTCCTCCGGTAATGTGATTTTTGCGATCAAGTCATTCTTCGCTGTACAGAGTAATATGCCGACAGTCGGGTTTTCATCGGGGAGCTTCTCGTACCTGTCGAAATAGTTGACATACATCTGTAACTGCCCTAAGTCGTTATGAGTCATTTTATGGGTTTTTATTTCAATTATTACGAAACAGCGCAACAGTCGGTTATAAAAAGTCAGATCTACAAAAAACTCATCATCTTCCAGTAAAATCCTCTTCTGGCGAGCCATAAACATAAAGCCGTTGCCAAGTTCGAGCAGAAACTCCTGCAAATGCGTTATCAGCGCGGATTCAATGTCCTTTTCATAATAGGCTGCCTCCCGCTTTAAGCCGAGGAACTCTAAGTACATGGGGTCTTTGATAATCTCTGTCGGTTTTTCAGGTATACGCTCACGGCGGGCGATGGCAAGTACAGCTTCTTTGTCATTGCTCATCAGTAGGCGTTCATAGAGCAAGGCATTAATCTGTCGCTCTAACTCACGTCCCGTCCAAGCGTGATTTGCTGCTTCAAGCTCATAGTACTCGCGTTTATAATCGTCTCCGATGCGAAACAATAACTTATATTGCGTCCAGTTCAACTGTGGGCGCACATCGTTGGCATTCGGATATGTACGGTAAAACTGTCTACACAATTCTAACTGGCGAATAGAGAATCCACTTCCGAACTCTGCTTCAAGATGCACTGCTATGCCTTTGGTCAAATATGTGCCATATTCTGCACGGTTTTGACCTCGCTGTTCCTCAACGAAAATGCGCTCCCCAAGCCGCCAATACATCATCATCCGTGTGTATTCAATGCTGCGGATGGCATTGTTTCGCGCTTCAATAATAATATTTCGCATATCTGTTATAAAACTCGAATTTGTGTACGCTAATTCGTTCATTTTGGTTATCCTTTCAATTACGAACACACGCATTCGCAATTCGTTTAATCTTAGTTTGCGAATGCAGGTATTCGTAATCCATATTTGATTTAGGCATCGCTACTACAAGCACAATAGAATTGTTCTTCGAACCAATGACTAAAATGATATGTTTCATCTTGTACAAGAAGCCAATCGGAATATAGAAAAGTAACGATATCCATATCATCAAAGATATCGAATATCCACCCATCCCAGTTAGCGTATTCATACGTATCATTTTCTCCGTTGATTTCGTGTTCCATATTTTCCATAAGGAATCGTGACTCCTCCACTATAAGATACAAGACCAATTCTTCAATTACGCTATGGGCAACCATGGGGTCTGCATGAGGAGCTCGCATTCTGAATTTTAGTACAGTATTGCGAAGAGCATAAAGGAAGTCATAATCATATTTCATGAGAAACTGTGTTGGCAACAGTGGTTCCAGCATAGATGCTTCTATTTCTCCGATATGCGAACCCTGTGGCATCGAGGAGAGAGCCTCCATATCTTCGTCTATCTCGTCAATAAGTATTTCGATTCCAATTACAAACGATGCGGCAACATACTTTCCGAAAGTTTTCATGAGATATGGTGACCAGCATTCGTTATTTTTGTATGTGCCAAAATCAATTTTTATACCCATATCTTCTTTTTCTGGGAGGCCAGACCAATTAAGAACTTTGCAGACACCCCTAATCTTGTCGCTTCTTATGGACTCTCCAGATTCGTAGCGGCTCCATGTTTTAGTACCAACCCCTGCTTTTGATGCAGCTTCCACTATAGTAAGATTGAGCTCTTTTCGCCTGTTCTTTATGGATTTTGCAAGCTCCAGGCTACCCTTTATTGTCGTCATTATAATATCCTCCTTTATATCAATTACTGACCGGTCAGCATATAGTCAGTATATCATAATGAATGCAGTATGTCAACGGTTGCCTTTTCCGTTTTGTGTTTCTGAATTATCTAAATTTTCTTTGAATTTTTAGATTCGTGACTTTTTGAATTTCTGCTTGAGTTTTTCTTAAGCATTCCAATTGATAACATTCAACTTTTCTCAACAACTCGCACACTATCCAAATCAATAAACACCTTATCAACCATCTCACCAAGCATTTTCGGTGTCAACTCACTGCACTCATAAAATATCTGGCATAGCTGAAATTTTCTTGCGCTTGAAGATTTCTTTGTCCCAATACTCATCTCTCGTCTTTACAATACTTGCATGGCGCTCCTGCAATGTAGTTCGTACTCGCAATAGATGTCGCAGCAGTCCTTGAATATCTGCCGATCGGATTGTATGCTTGATGATACTTTCTTCATATAATCGCTTGAAAACTTGGAATTGGCGCTCAAGTTCCTGCTCATATGCCTGAATAGTCATAGCTTGTTCGCCTGTTTTCCTCAAATAATATGGGCTTTTCTCATATGCGATAGTATCTTGATAGCAGATTCGCAGTTCGTCAATTCTCTTAGCGAGAACAAGAAATACCTGTCTCTTCAACTTCACCTCACTTCTTGCCTTGTTCGCGCAGGATGCACCTGCTTCGTCACGCCGTGGACATATATAGTAGATACTTCCATTGCCCGAGCGTTTCAAGCGCATCTTCCGCCCACATATTCCACAATAGAGTTTTCCGCAAAAAAAATCTTCCGGTTGGCTCTGACGGGAGGTAAACGAGTGCCGCTGAGATAATACTTGTTGTACAGCGTAGTATGTTTTCTCGTCAATTATCGGGTCATGATGACCAATATGCCTTATCCAGTCTTCCGGGGGTAAATGTATTGTCCTGCGCCCGGCGATGATATTATTCTGTGTCTTCCTGGTCACAAGTGTTCCGATATAAGTCATATTTTTCAATACCCTTATTATGCTGCCGCTTGACCAGAACTCGGAGGATGGCGCTGGTACCTTTTGCTTATTCAGGTTGCTGGCGACAGCAAATGCCGAAAGACCAGACAAGACGTCCAAGAAAAGCTGTTGTACTATCGGGGCAGTTTGTTCATCCAATGCCCACTCGGTGCCTTGTTTAGAATAAACCTTTTTATAACCATATGGCAATTTAGCAGGGATATATGTGCCGGTCGCTTGTTTATGGGAAATCACTTCTTGTATCTTTTTCGATAGGTCAATTGAATACTGGTAAGACAGCAACGACCAAAGGGCAATTTTCAACTGTGTCGCGTCGCTGCGCAGACTATCAAAATTATCAGTAACCGAAATAAATCGCACACCCCATAAGGGAAACTTTCGTTGCAGATAATCCCCTGCTTCTAAATAGTCTCTGGAAAAGCGAGAAATATCCTTTACTAGGATGCAGTTTATGAACTTTAATTCTATATCAAGAAGCATTTCATCGAACCCTGGACGGAAACGGCTAAAGGAAGATATACCGTAGTCAACGTAGACTTTACGAAGTTCGATGTCAGAGTTTTCTTGTATATACCTTTCTGTGATACTCTTTTGGTTCTCAATGGAATCTTCATTTTGTTCTTGGGAGGATGTCCTGGTATAAATGCCAGCAATATATTTTATTTCTGTGATTGAAGACTTTTGTTCTTCTGGGATATTTTGCAGATGTTTTCTACTCTTACGTGCCATTACCGATACCTCTACAGTTGCTCCTTTAGTGTATCAATCATAAAATTATTAAAATATAGCGTTTCGCGCCAGTTTTTTACAGAATGTAGGTAATTCAATTGCTCAAGCTGCTTGAGGATTTTAGTAACGGTCTTTGGGGATAATTGAAGCCTATCTGACAGGTCACGCCTTCTAATACAAAGCAATTTTGTTAGAATCTGTTCTGTGCCTTTTGAAGAAGGGAAGTTTTCATTGATAAGATGGATTATTTCTGCCTTACGATGTTTTAGAATTCGTAGAAGTTGGGTTTTATACGCCCACATGCTCTGAAACACCCCTAATATCTGGATTAGTGCATCTATGCTATCTATTGATGCAATATGAACTTTTGGGTCGATCGACAATATCCACTGCCGTAACAGGCCATTAAAAGCAAACTCGTTTTGATATACAGTAGATAGCAATATTGTCAGTGTTTGTGTAGTAAATGAATCTGTTTTGGGTAATGTGAGCAAACGGTAACAGACAATCGCCGATTCCAAGAGCAAAGGATATTGTCGTTGTGGATTATATAAATCATAGAGTATAGACCATATGGATTCGACAAGCTGCTCACTATCGGCTAAACCCTCATCAGCTAGTAATGGTTCTGCACTTACAGTTTTTATAGCGCAGTTTATTTTCAAAATATCGCCAGCAGTCAAAACCTCTGTCATTGCAACTTTGTTCTTTGCATAGGACACACAATCTCCAAATATTGTAATACCCTTCCCAACCATGCTCGTTTTGTCGGGAATAAATTGAGCGTGGCAAATATCTATAGGGCGCCTCTAAAAACTAGCTTTACAACTCTGCCAAATTAGCGCAACTATCATTTTCTCGTCATTGCGGCCTTCGCGCCGCAATC